>JAITNZ010000253.1 GCA_031290205.1 Spirochaetaceae bacterium | reverse complement strand
CCGCCCCGCCCCCCCCCCCCCCCCCCCCCCCCCCCCCCCCAAATTAGGAATGAATCGCCCATCTCTTCCTAAAGGCATGGCTGAAAGCGCTATGATACGCGTGCTCCGCCGTTTTCTGGGAAAAGCGAGGCATGACACCGCCTGTTGCGCTCCTAAAAGCGTGAGAAAATCATTGATTTTGACGAGATATTCGCTCATTTTGGGACGCAAAACCTTCATACTTAGTATTATACAGACAAGAAAAAATATGTCAAGATGACCATTCAGCACCTCCCGCGTTTGGGCTGAATGCGGATTTACCTAAGACATGCGGCGATGGTTCTAAGAGATATGTTATTGCGGGCTCCCGCAGATTTATCCAAAATGTGCGCCCGAGGCAAGGGGGCAATGCGTCCCCCTTGACATTTTGAGGCAATAATGGTATATTTGATATACTTCGAGTGAAGAGTTCGGGAGAGAGCGGGGGGCGCTGATTGGGTGTTTCCTGCCGCCGAAGGGGCAGATGCGCAAAACTCTCAGGCACATGTACCGAATTCAGACGGAGCTCCGAAAAGTCAGCGGCGCCAGACGCGGGAACCCCGCGCCATGTAGCCGGAGGTCGAATGGCGGCCTCCACCGAAGAGGCAATTTTCTTGCATCGGTTAATCCGCTGTAAGAAGAGAATCTTTCAGGTAAATAAACGGAGTGCAAGCTAAAGCTTGGCGGCACATTCAGCTTGTCGAGTTTTAGAACGCTCATGTCTTAGACTGAGCGCACTTTTTATCTCTAGGAGGCGCCTATTTTGGAAAAGAAAACACCCCTTTACCAATGGCACGAGTCTCACGGTGGAAAGATTGTCCCCTTTGCGGGATACCTGCTCCCCGTGCAGTATGAAAGCGGTGTAATCACCGAGCACAACACGGTTCGGGAAAAAGCCGGGCTCTTTGATGTGTCCCACATGGCGGAATTCGTCATCAAAGGGAAAGACGCGTTGGTAAACCTCAACTACCTGTTCTCGCAGGATTTTACCGACATGCCCATTGGACGCGTTCGTTATACGCTGATGTGTAACGACGAGGGCGGCATTGTCGACGACCTTGTCGTCTGCAAAATGGAGGAAAACCGCTACATGCTTGTCGTGAACGCGGGGAATCACGAAAAGGATGCCGCATGGGTCAAAGGGCATCTGGGCAAGGCGGGAAGCGATGTCAGTTTCGAAGACATTTCCGACTCAATCGCCGAGATTGCGCTGCAAGGTCCCGCCGCTCCGGCAATCCTCGCAAAGCTTTCGAAGACCATCCCCACGAAATACTACACCTTCATCGAAAAGGGGAACGCCGGCGGCATCGACTGCATCGTTTCGAAAACCGGCTACACCGGCTCGGACGGCTACGAGTTTTTCTGCAACGCAAAAGACGCCGTCGCCCTCTGGGAGATAATCCTCGAAACAGGCAAGGATTTCGGGATCATTCCCTGCGGGCTTGGCGCGCGCGACACCCTGCGGCTCGAGGCGTCAATGCCCCTCTATGGTCACGAGATGAGCGACACGATCAGCCCGTTCGAGGCGGGACTGGGCTCGGCAGTGAAGATGAACAAAGATTTCATCGGGCGCAACGCACTCAAGGGAAAAGAAAATCCTGCGCGTATCAGGGTCGGCTTGCAGGTAACCGGCAGAGGCATCGTCCGCGAACACTCTGAAGTGTTCGCCGGCGGCAGGAAGGTAGGCGAGACCACGTCAGGGACATTCTGCCCCTATTGCAAGCATGCTCTCGCGATGGCGCTCGTCGAAGTCCCATCCGCAAAAATCGGCACCGCACTCGAAGTTGACGTCCGCGGACGCAAAATCGAGGCGGTAGTAGTCCCCATGCCCTTCTATAAGAAGGGTAAATAAATAAATCGCCCTGCTCAAAGTGAAGGTGAGGTTGAAAGCGCCTGTGGCGGAGCCCTTATCTTACTAAAAGCAAGGCAGAAACCGCCTGTGGCGGTAGGAGGCAATTATGAATTTTCCAGCAAATCTGAAGTACACGGCAACCCACGAGTGGGTTAAGGAACTTGGCGGCGGCGTTTATGAAATCGGGCTTTCCGATTTTGCGCAGAAAGAACTTGGCGACATCGTGTTCGTCAACCTGCCCCAAGCGGGCGACGCGCTAAGCGCCGGAACATCTTTCGCCGACCTCGAATCGGTCAAAGCGGTAACGGACATTTTCAGCCCTGTTACCGGCACCGTGAAGGAAGCCAACAGCGCGGTGCTCGACTCGCCCGAATCAATCAACAAAGATTGTTACGGCGCGTGGCTTATCCGCGCCGAAGGCAAACCGGAAGGCGGGCTCCTCGATGCGGCAGCTTACGAAGCTTCGCTGCCCAAGAAGTAGGAGGTTATCATGGGTAGTTATATACCAAACACTGATGCAGACCGGCAGGCAATGTTGAAAGTCATCGGCATCAAATCCGCCGATGAACTTTTTGACAACGTGCCTAAAAAGGTCATGCTGAACAAGGCGCTCAATCTGCCGCAGGGGATGTCCGAAATGGGCGTCGCCTCGAAGATGGCGTCTCTTGCCGGCGAAAACAAAACATACCCCGTTATTTTCCGGGGAGCGGGCGCCTACAAGCATTACATTCCGGCGGCGGTCAAGCGGATTACCTCGAAAGAGAGCTTTGTTACCGCCTACACCCCGTATCAGCCTGAGATTAGCCAGGGGATACTCCAGTCGATTTTCGAGTATCAGACGCTTATCTGCGAGCTTACCGGCATGGATGCGTCGAATGCGTCTGTCTATGACGGGGCAGCGGCGGCAGCCGAGGCGATGAATATGTGCCGCGACCGGGGAAAAACCAATATTTATGTGTCGGCGACGGCGCATCCTCAGGTTATCGAGACGATAGAGACCTACTGCTGGGGCTACGGCGTCCCTGTTACCGTTATCCCTGCGGGCGCGGACGGCAAAACAGACTTTGCGAAACTTGAAGCGGCGCTCGGTGCGGACAGCGGCGCCGCCGGCTTCTATCTGCAAAGCCCGAACTTTTACGGGCTGATTGAAGATACCGCGAAGTGCGCCGAAATAGTCCACGGCGCGAAGGCGCTCCTCGTTGCCGGCGTGAATCCGACATCGCTGGGGCTCTTCGAAAGTCCGGGCGCGCTCGGCGCGGACATCGCCGTCGGCGAAGGGCAGCCGCTCGGACTGCCGATAGCGTTCGGCGGACCCTACCTCGGCTTCATGGCGGCAAAAAACGCGCTCATGCGGAAGTTGCCCGGCAGAATCGCCGGCGAAACGACCGACCACGACGGGAGGCGGGCATTCGTCCTCACCCTGCAAGCCCGCGAACAGCATATCCGGCGCGAAAAAGCGTCGAGCAATGTCTGCTCCAACGAGGCGCACTGCGCGCTTACGGCGGCGGTCTACCTTGCCGTGCTCGGCGAAGACGGCTTTGCCGAGCTTGCCAAACAGTGCCACTCGAAGGCGGTCTATGCGGCACAGAAGATCGCCGCCATCCCCGGCTACAAACGCGTCCATGACGGCGAATTTTTCCATGAATTTGTTACCGAGTGCCCGAATGCCGAAAAAACACTCAAGGCGCTCGACAAACACGGCATCCTCGGCGGGCTTCCGCTTTCGGAAAAACGCATCCTCTGGTGCGTTACCGAGTGCAACTCGAAGGAAGACATCGACCGGCTTGCAAGCATTCTTAAGGAGGAAGCAGCATGAAACTGATATTTGAAAAATCCGTCAAAGGGCGAAAGTGCGATATTCTTTCCCCCTGCGACGTGCCGGAAGCGGCAGTCGGCGGCAGCTTGAAGCGGGCAAAAAATGCCGCGTTGCCCAATTTGGACGAAAATGAGATTTCCCGCCATTACAGCGATCTTGCAAAGCGGGCATTCGGCGTGAACGACGGCTTCTACCCGCTCGGCTCCTGCACGATGAAATACAATCCCAAGATCAACGAAGAGGCGGCATCCCTTAGCGGTTTCGCCGGCATCCACCCCTTGCAGTGCGCCGAAACGGTGAAGGGCTGCAAGGCAGTGCTGGATTTTGTCGAAAAATCCCTTGCCGAGATTGCCGGCATGGATGCGGTAACCTTGCAGCCGGCAGCCGGTGCGCACGGCGAACTCACGGGGCTGCTCTTAATCAAGGCGTACCATGAAAAGCGCGGAGATGCGGCGCGGACGAAGATCATCGTCCCGGACAGCGCCCACGGCACGAACCCTGCAAGCGCGGTGATGGCGAACTTTCAGGTGATCAACATAGCCTCGGCGCCCGACGGCTGCGTCGACCT
>JAITNZ010000239.1 GCA_031290205.1 Spirochaetaceae bacterium | reverse complement strand
GGCGTTAAACAGCGGCATTCGCAGAGGCGTGGCGCAGACTAAAACTAGCGCTAACAAAAATGCAGAGTCACCTTTAGGTGGCTCTGTGCGCCGTGGCTTGCCGCGGGGATTTTTTATTTTTCGAATTCGTAATTGCTGGTGGGTGTGGGTGTGCTTTGTATCTTACCGGGCAGATTTGACGGATATGCTGAAGCCTCAGTCGCCGTCCGAGGCGCTTAAGCATCCACGAGCGCTGCCTGCATGTCGGCGCTATGGAGGAGGAGAACTTCCTTGTAGAGGCCGAGCGCCTTTTTGTGCGAGGGGGCGTCGGATTCCGAAAGGTCGTAGGCGCCCATGTGCCAGCGAATGGCGTGGTTCCACTGGACGGGCATCTTGATAAACCGGTTCAGGCGGAGCATCGACTCGATGCCGTGCCCGAACGAGATGTAATCGGCGCGAACAAAGTAGCAGGGAACGGCTTCCCACGCGCCGGTTTTTTCGTTCTTTACATTGCGACTCTTCCTCTCGTACATATTTACTTTGCAGAGGTCGTGGAATAGACAGGATACGACAAGGTGATACATATCCGGCGCGCCGCCGACCATTACGGGGTAGAGCCGTATAGCTTTTGAGAGCACCGCCAGCGAATGGCGGACGAGCCCGCACTCATGGGAGCCGTGATAGCGGGTCGAAGCGGGCGCGGTCCAATAATCGCTTTCCGCATCGAGCGCGGCGAACAGCTTCCAGACGGGGTCGTCCTCTGCCACGCCGAGGACATCGTTGAATATGTTCGCGATAAAACTCTTATACTCGTCGGTAGTTTTCTTTGTTGCAAGCAAGGTATCGATGGTATCGGCAAGATACGAAGGCGCTAATGCGGTAAACAGATCTTTCATTCCTGCCTCCCACCCGCAAACACGATGCATACACGCATTATCAATGTAATTTCATATTTCATTTTGTTCTCCGATTTGAAGAGGGGGATGAGGTAATCAGTATACACAATTTTTCTTTTGTTCATATTTACATCTCCCTTCTCTCCAATATCCATATCCAAATACTCGGATGTTTTCATTCTTCATAATAACCCTAACGCTTACTATGTCATTCCCGTCATTTCCTCACCTACTCAAGCACCTTGAAATCATCGCCAAATTTCACAAAAAAATTACCCGCAAATTCGAAGCGGTAAAAAATTTTTGTTTTAACGCCTAACAGGAAAGCCCTACAGAAAAGTGTGCAGGAAGAAGCATGGTAGCGAGCACAGCGCTTGTCGGTAAAAACTCGTGGCAAAGTCATACATAATATTATAGATATATTCACCCATATTGTCAAGGCTTCAGCAACTCGGGTGCAGGGCGAGCGCATTAAGAATTTGTCCACAGATGACCACAGGGGGAAGGCTTTCTCAGGAACGCGGCACGAACGTTACGCGCCCGCGTTCCTGTCATGCTCCTTGCCGCGCACTCTGTGGTAAGGGCTTTATCCGAGAACGCCATTTTCTTACTAAAGGCAAGTCAGGAACCGCCTGTGGCGGCGTTATCGCGCGTTTTGCTGTTAGGGCTTTGCTGTCCGGCAGTAACATATCGCTTAGCTGTCAACGCGCTATCGGGCGGCGCACAGTCCCACCTAAAGGTGAGACTGTAATATCGCTTAGTGTTAGTGCAATCTGCGCCACGCCTCTTCGTATGCCGCCGTTATACGCCCTTGCGGGCGGGCGGCTGAGCGGCGCACCAGGGGCTGTAAACAAAATCGTAATTCAAATGGATTTTGCGCCCTCTCTTAAGGCGAAATTCAAGCGCTGCAGCAATTATCGGGGAGTTTTTTTTACAGAATTTCGATATTGAAAATAATTTTGGGATTTTTTAGCAGTATTTTATTCGCAGTGGGGTTTAATATCCCGCCCAATGACCGCGCCTGCAAGGGCGCTGTTGCGACTAATCGTTCATGGCGTGGCGCAGGATACACTAACACTAAGCGATAGTTTTTTATCAAAATATTAGTTAATGCTTTTTTTCAAGGCTTCTATTTCTCATAACATCATTCAGAGTATTATCAAAAATATCTTTGAAATCATCCTGTGAAATTTTGTTTATGTCTATTGATTCACTTAATGCTGCTAATTGAGCCGCCAGCATACTGAATAGTTGCTACTAAGGCATTTACTATTGATTTCGAAACACTTATGATTTTTTCGTTCACCTTATCCATACATTCCTACTCCATAAGCGGCGATTTGCCAGTCGCACTCCCATCCTTCTTTGTGCTTATTCGTATCGATAGCGTGCGGCATTTAAGAAGAAAAAAACGCAGTATTTTTTCGGTGTTGTTTATTTTTGTGACTGTTGCTGTATCGATATTTTTATTGTACCAATAAAATGATTCGTAAATAAATTGCCTTATATCCTGATTTTCCGGAAAATCACATTCTTCGTACCATTTAATTATATAACCGGATTCATCTTGACCGTTTTTTACCGGATATAAATAACGAAATATAACGCAATCAAGAAGTTTTGTATAAAAATCATTTTGTTCAGAAATAATTTTTATACGATTATACGCATCATCTGTAACCACAACGCCTGAAAACTCCAAGTTATTTCCTTTCTCATAACTATTTACTATTGTTTGCCCTGCGAAGAGAGAATTGTGATAATAATACTCTCCGAAATCCAAGCAGCCCCGCATAGGCAGACCTTGAATAAACGCTTCACGTTGGAATGTTGCAATATAACGTAGAGCTAACCAAGTATGATTAATTATTTCGATACCGCTATCGGTAAAATCAAAAAACAGAACAATAGAATCGGAAACCATAATAATATTTAAGTAATTATCAAAAAAAGATTTTCGATCTTCTTCTAATGATTTAACATCATCCGATGAGAAGCCCCTTGTCGCTTTTGGTTTACCACTCAAATCAGTAAACTCAGACTTTACTTTCTCCTGCAACTTAAGCAGTATATTATTAATTATTTGAGCGCATTTATTAATGGTATTGTTTTCCAGAATATTCTTATATCCGAGAATATCAAAAAAACATATAAAACCTTCCTTTACAATATTTCCATTTACTTCGGATATTTCTTTTTCTATTTTCATAACTTCCCCCATCACTCCCCAAACGGCGATTTGCCAGACGCTTCACTAACTTTCAAAGTGGCGCACTATGATTTTTTGTACACCAAACCGTAATGCTGAATACATTATCAGACTGTCTAAATTCTTCTTTAACAAACACAGCTTTACCTTTTTTGGAATAGGTACCAATTTTTCTGTAAGATAAGATCCATACATTTGGAGGTAATTTTAATCCTCTGTGATACGATTTTATAAAATTATCTTTCCCGCCATTTTTTTCATAAAATTCCTCTAACAATTTTTCAGAATATGTCGATGCTTCTCTGTATTTCTTTGTCAATGATTCTTCGCTTCCTGAAATACCATATTGTTTATCAAATTTATACGCTTCTGCAATTTCTTCTCGTGTTGGATCTATGGACAATATATATTTTGTGAATTTATACCGTTTAAAAGGAGCAACTGCTTCTTTTACTATATCTTCTAATATTTTCTGAATACCCTTAGCACTTGAAATGCTTTCGGGTTCATGTTTGATTACTTCTGTTTCTTTTTTCTGCTTTTCTCCTTTTGTATAAAAGATTCCCATAACGGCGGCAGCGCCGGCAAAACCCGAAGCATTTAGCAGTAACGTTAAAAAATCTTTGCCGTTTGGGGCATACGTATATACCAGCCAAAGCAGAGACCCTATACCAAGTATAAATGCCATAATTACTAAGTTTTTCTTCCACATAAATTTCCCCCTTATTCCCCAAACGGCGCAGTGCCGCTCGTGCTCAAACCCCTGCCAGTGGTGGTGTCGATGTGGTCGGTTTGGTTGGCAGTGGTGTTACGGTATTTTGATAGTGTTGGACTATAATATACAGACGCCCCGCCCGAACCGCTGGTGTTGGCATTCTTTAAGGGAACGCCATTTGTATCAGTTCCGGTTGCCTCGGGCCCGTATATAATACCGCTATTACTGCCACCTGAAGGTGGTGTTTTTTTAAATATTCCGCGAGTAGCTATATAGACAGCACCTGCAAAAAAGTTCGTATTACCGCTGATTGTTCCGCCATTCATAGTGTAAGTTCCGCTGGAATAAACACCGCCGCCCATGTTATAGGCACTGTTTCCACTGATTGTTCCGCCACTCATGATGAATATTCCATATGAATAAGCACCGCCGCCGCTACCAGCAGTAGATGCTGTATTACTGTTGATGGTTCCGCCGTTCATAGTGATGGTTCCTACGGAATATACACCGCCGCCGTTATATTGTGTTGAATTGCTGCTGATAACTCCGCTGTTCATTGTAAATGTTCCGCTGGAATAAACACCGCCTCCATGATATCTAGCGGAGTTACCACTGATGGTTCCTCCGTTCATCGTGAAGCTTCCTCCTGAAGAGACACCGACACCGCCACTATTAGCAGAACCGTACGTTAAATTCGTATTTCCAGTTATTTTCGAGCCGTCATTCATAATTAGCGTTCCACCGGAGTAGACATTAACAAGGCTCGTGGTATTGTCGCTCCTGCCAACAAGCATAATGTTATTATCCAGCGTTAGAGTTACACCAGAGCCTACCGTAAACAGTGAACCATTTGCGGAAAGGCTTATTGTTCTCTCCTCGCCGATACCCACAAGGGTAATTCCGACTGTTTTTCCCGGATATGCCAGACTGATTGGTGAAGCGGATTCGTCCGATTCAAGAACGATGAAATAATTATGACCGCTTACGATGTTTGTTGACAAATAACTAATAGCCCCGGACAAATTCAGACTGCCGACTCTATGCGCTGTATCAATAGCCCCATCATATAGTCCTGCGTTGATTGTAGGCGTCCCGCTTGCCGCCGTTCCATAAGCCGATGTGCCGGTCGGGTTCTTGGCTTTGAGGCGTACATAGTAAAGCGTCCCGCCTGTCAAACCGGTAATGACGGTGGATGTGCCGCTGACTGTCGCAGAAAGCGTTGTTGGCGCGGCGCTTGTCCCATAATACAACTCGTACTGTTCCGCTCCGGCAACGGCAGACCAGCTTACGGCAAGATAACCATCACCCGCAGTTATTGTGGGTGCGCCCATCGTGCCCATGGGTTTACCGCTTGCCATAGGACTAAAGCTACTTGTGCCGGCATCGTTTTTCGCCTTGAGCCAAACATAGTAGCTTGTGCCATTTGTCAGGCTAGTAATTGTTGCAGAAGTTGCGTTAATATCGCCGCCGCTTTGCGTGGCACTGCCGCTGCTGTTTGTGGTTCCGTACCATAATTCGTAAGCGGACGCACCTGCTACCGCACTCCAACTTATCATTAGTTCTGTACTGCCTATACTGACAGTTGGAGCTGTAGGTACTGACGGCGGGTTGGTCATTGTAAATGGAATTCCGCTTGCCGCAGGGCTGAAGCCGCTTGCACCACTTGCATTTTTTGCCTTAAGCCAAATGTAATAGCTTGTCCCATTGCTTAAACTGTCGATGACGAGTGACAAATCGCTCATATCGCTACCGCGTTTAGCGGCAGATGCCGTGTTGTTTGATGTTCCCAGCCAGACTTCATAGACATCAGCGCCTTCAACAGCATTCCAAATAAGAGAAAGCTGTTGATTTCCTATTATCACAGTCGGTGCTGCGGGAGTGGTGGGTGCTACGGCAAATGCAGAGGGTGTGCCGCTTGCCGCAGGGCTAAAGCCGCCGGTTCCGGCGTTGTTTTTCGCCTTTATCCACACATAGTATGTTGTGTCGTTGCTCAGTCCGGTGAGCCTTGTGCTTGTACCGCTTACATCGCCGACGCGCTTTGTCGCGAAGATATAATTTTCTGAGGTGCCTAGCCAGATTTCATAGACGCTCGCGCCTTCGACGGTTGTCCACTGGATGGCGAGCGCGGCGACTGCCGCCGTTACTGTGGGCGCGGCAGTCGAGGACGGCGCTTCAGCAAATGCCGAAGGCGTCGCGCTTGAGACGGGGCTAAAGCCGCTTGCGCCTACGCTGTTCTTTGCGCGCAGCCACACATAGTAGGCTGTGCCGTTTTCGAGGCCTGTGATAACCGTCTGCGATTCCCCGCCGTCTATGTCGTCGCCGTACTGGGCGGCGGCGGCTTGGTTCGATGATGCGCCGTACCACAGTTCGTAGGCGGCTGTCATTTCCACCGCTTGCCAGCTCACGGTGAGCCTTTTGTTACCGGCGCTTAAAACAGGTTTTTCGGGGGCTGCGGGCGGCGTTGTAGGCGCTTTCGGCATCCCGACTTTCATTGCGCTCCAATCACTCGCGCCTACGCTGTTCACGGCTTTTACCCACACATAATAAATTGTGTTATTTATAAGAGAGGAAAGAAGCGCGGAAGTTTTTTCTGTTGTTACGGCAGACGCACTTGGCGGAGTTGATGATTCAGAGAAATATATGTCGTAGTTGGCAGCGCCTCCGGCAGCATCCCAACGGACGTTAAGTTTTTCCATGCCCGCCGCGACCACGACATTTTCCGGCGCCTCCGGCGCTTCGTTTGAGGGCCAGGGGGTGCCGTAAGCGGGAGCGCTATAAGCGCTCGTCCCATTTGCATTTACTGTTTTAAGCCAGACATAATATTTCGTGTGATTTTCGAGGTTGAGAATGACCGTAACAATTTCTGTTGTTGTTTCGCTGGGCGCTTCTGGCGGCGCGTCCCGGTCTGTGCCGATATATACTTCGTATTGTTGTGCGCCTTCGACGGGATTCCAGCGCACGGTCATAAAACTGTCCGAGGGGAGAAGTTGCGGCGCAGCGGGCGCGGCGGGACGGTAATCTACCGGCGCGGGTGGTACCGGCGGCGCAAAGAGTGAAGAGTCGTTTTGTGAGGGCTGGTCGCACGCGGCGAAGAGCAGAACAAGGACCAGCGCCGCTACAGAGCAATGCAACGCCACCTGACGCGCAAGGGATTGTAGGGGCGCGAAGCGTTCCCGTAGCGTAGCGTAGGGAATGAAACCCCGAAAAGCCCGACCCCGCACCCGTAGGGTGTTTTTATTAGGCTTGTCGTTTGATACGGGCGCATCGCGCCCGGCTGTGGTGAAAGCCTGTACTCGTGTGGCGGGGATGCGCCCATATTGATATTCATAATTTGTCTTAAAAAAATTCATGCTGAACTCCTTCTCTTGTTTTATCTATAAATCCGTAATTATAGCCGAGTGATATTGAAAATATATTTCTGCGATATTGTCCTTCGCCGTTTGATTGGACGAATTTGAAATCGCCTGTATAGCGCAGGTCAAGAAAAAGAATGCCGGGTCCTAATTGCATTCCGGCATCGGCGCCGACTGTCCAGCCAACAGTCGATGAAAAATCATAAAACGTCGAGGCGCCGTTTTGGGTTAGTTCCAGCTGCCCCAGCGGGAAAATAAAATTAGGACCGGTGAAGGCGGACAGATAAAAAATGCCCGGCTTCACCGTGAGCTTTGCAAGCAGCGGAATAGAGAGCGTGTTTGAACTCGCGCTGATAATGCCATGATCGGGATTATCAACGCTCACTTTATCCGCTGAAAAAACTATTTCTGTTTGCAGTGATAGTAGACTGAAGAGTTGCAGGTCGCATAATGCGGCGATTTCAAAACTGGAATGTTGTTCCGCACTCAGATGCGCCGATGTGTTTAATACATAATTATGCGGCGCGATTCCCACCCGCAGTCCCGCGTATATCCATTTATATTTCCATGAATCATCGCCGTTCCATAAAAACCAAAATGGGGGAAGGTCATCTTTTGTAATTTCAAAAGTTATGTCGCGGCGCAGATTTTCAACGCCGGGCGCTATTTTTTTTATTTGTAATTCAAGCACGCCGCTGTGCATTCCCGGGCTGAGCCGCGCGGGTTTAATGCGAAAGCGCACCGTGCCGCCAACATGCACCGATTGTTCGTCGCGGACGCCGCTATAGCTTAATATACAATTGAGCGCGCCTAAATTAATGTTTGTATCCGCAGCTATTTCGGCTATAACTTCGTTGCTTGCGGTATAGACGCGGACATTGATAAAGCGCAGCGTTCGTGCGGCAGCGCGCTTGGTATTAAAATCGTCCGTTGCTTGTTCAAGAAGTTTTCTATCGACCGCGACGACAATCTGGACTTCCACAGTGCCATCGGGTGAGCGCGGCGTAATTTGTTCATCGATTGTTTTTACTCCGTTAAGCACCGCGCTGGTGGACGATGAGGAGGCGATAAGCGCTGTTTCGGTATTTTCAACGACTCTTCCGTTGCTTGCTCTATATCGTGTCGCATCCTCTATTTTTTCTTCAACTAAATATGAAATATATCCCGACACGCGTATTCTCGCATCATTCTCGGCATCTTTAAGCGCCTCCTGCAAACTGCGTTTGCGCGCCGATATGCCTCGAAAATACATGGTTTCCGCCGTGTCGGCAGGGAGTTTTATCAATAATGTCTGCAATTTTTCCACTGCCGGCTGCCCCCAGTTCATGTCGTTTGAACTGGCACAGCCGGCAATGAGGACGCCCGCGATGAATAACGCGATGAACAAAATGATAGTGCGCCCCCGTTCCATGCGCTTACTTGTCCATCACCTGCATATCTTTCTTTACGGCGTCAAACGCGGCGTTCATCCTCGCTTCCGCATCAAAAGACGCCGCTGCGGGAACTTTAAGTTTTGCCTGCGCGCTTGCCTGATTGATTTCTTTTGCGGCATCCTCTTTGCTCATCTGCACGACTGTCCAATAGTTGCCGGATTTATCCATGTCTTCATTCACCACAGACGCGCCCTGTAATCGCGATTGCGAAAGAGACACGGTAATGGTTTCCGCAAACGCCAGCGCCGATTTCGAATCGAGTTCGCTTGAAGCCTGATAATCCCGAATCATGTCTTTGATGAGGGTATCAAGCTGACGCGCAATCTCGGCGCGCCCCCGTGCCGCAGACATGGTCCTCGATTGGCTAAGGGTGGCAAGTCTCGCGGTGCCAATGCCAACCAGCATGTCTTCCGACGCGTTTTTAACGGCATCTCTCACGAATTGCGGAACATTGCCGCCGCGAATAGTCCGCCCCGACGATGCGGAAGAACTTCCGCCGCCGCCTGTCGCGCAACTTGCGATAAGAGCAAGCATCACCACTGCCGCCGCAATTTTCCCCCTCAATTTTCTCTCCAATTTCTTTTCTCTTTTCATAAAAAATCCTTTGCCGTCTTTCCGGCTGTCAAAATTATTTTTGCACCATAATGGCGTAAAAAGTCTTGTTCGCAGGCGCTCTCGTGTCGAAGCGTGCCTGATACCGTGTGTGAAAATATTATAA
>JAITNZ010000188.1 GCA_031290205.1 Spirochaetaceae bacterium | reverse complement strand
CCCGGCCCCCCGGGGGGGCGGCGCGCGCCCCCCCCCCCCCCCCCCCCCCCCCCCCCCCCCCCCCCCACCCAACCCCCCCGCGGGGGGGGGCGCGTTTCGGGGACGCCGCGTAAGCGGCGAAAATTTAGAGCCTCAATGCGAAGACACTGATGAACGCCGCTTGCACAACGAAAGTGGCGCCTCGTGTCGGGAGGCGCTGGATATAGCCGGGGAGGGCGTTGCGGGTCCGCCACAGGCGGTTTCGGCCTTCGCTTCTAGTGAAAAGGCGTTTGCTAACGACCGGGGGCGTTGCGGTCCGCCTGTGGCGGTTCCTGCCTCGCCTTCGGGAATGCAAAGGGCGACGGTTACGCAGGGGGGCGTTGCGGGTCCGCCTGAGGCGGTTTCTGCCTTCGCTTCTAGTGAAAAGGCGTTTGCTAACGATCGGGGGCGTTGCGGGGGTGCCCCCCGCAGAGGGGGTAGCGCGCAACGCAGTGCGCGCGTAGGGGGGGGCTCCCCCCTCCTCCCTGTTTCGGCTTCGATTCTTTTTGAGGGGGCGCAGGGTGCGCTGCTCGACCTTGATTTGGGGACGTATCCTTATGTTTCAAGCGGGATGTCTTGTGCGGCGGGGGCGGCGATAGGGGGCTGTATTGGTCCGCGGGCGCTGGATGCGATTTTGGGGGTGTTTAAGGCGTATTCGACGCGGGTGGGGAATGGTCCTTTCCCGAGCGAATTCCGCGCGGATGATGAGGGTGAGGGGTCGCTCTGCCATTTTGTGCGCGAAACGGGGCGTGAATATGGGGTTACGACAGGGCGGGCGCGGCGTTGTGGTTACCTCGACTTGGTGGCGCTACGCTATGCGTGCAGGACGAACTCGATTGATTCGCTGGTGATGACGCACCTCGATGTTTACGATACGCTGGCGCGGGTGACGGTCTGTGTGGCATACATGATTGACGGGGCGCTGGTCGAGGATTTTCCGGCGTCGATTGCGGCGCTGGAAAGGGCGTCGCCTGTCCTGAAATCGTTCGCGGGCTGGCAGCAGAGTCTTGCTCATGTCCGCACGTTTGACGCGCTTCCTGCGCAGGCTCGGGAGTATATCGGCTTTATCGAAGGGTTTTGCGCGACGCCTATCGGTATGGTCTCCGTCGGTTATGAGCGAAGCCAAACGATTGTGCGGAATCCGGTGTGGGGCTGAGTAAGCTTTGTGCCTCCGCGTGAGTCGCTGCTGTAACAATCCGTCGCCCTCGCCCCCTCATTCCTCATACCCTAGTCCCTCATTATCCATTATCCCTCAGCATCGCCCTCAGCGTCCACTCGGCGTTTTCTCGAATTTCGCGGTAGAGTTTTGCCGACAGCTCGAGGTGGCGCTCGACGGGTTTTTCTGGCGGCGTTTGCAAGTCGGCTTCGAGGTCTTCGAAGCGGGGCATGAGGAATCCGGCGATATCGCGGACGGCGCTTCGCGCGATTTTCGTGTTTGCCTCTTCTAGTCGGCTCAGCAGGTCGGGGCTCCCGTCTGATTCTTCCGCGCTGCGCTGCGCCGCCGCCGCACTATCACGCAGTTCCGCTAAGCCTGAGAGAAGGCTTTGTTTTGCCCTGTCAAATTGTTCGGCGCGTTTTTGTTTTTCGCACGTGTTGTCCCAGAGCGCGGCATTTTCTGAAAGCACTTCGTGCAGGCGCCGGTCGATCGCGGCGCGGCGGGGGGGCAGCGCCAGTAGCGCCTCAATCGCGGCAGGCTCGAAGCCTTCCAGCTTCAGCCCGTTGCCGGAAAGTGTGTAATTCCGCATTTTTTCCCCCATGCCCGCCGCCGATACTCCGGCGCGATTGCTGAACCACGATGCATAGAGGGAGAGGCGTTTATCGGTGAGGACGACGCCGCCGTTTGCCGAGGGCGCATAGAACGGGTAGCCGTCCCGCAGCGCATGGAAGGAGGCGGTTTCGGCAGGGGCGAAGCGGTTTTGCATCGAGAGGGCGCGTTCCTCAAAGAGGGCGCCCTTAAAGTGCGTTTTTTGCTGAGGGAAGGACAGGTCGAGCCCGGCTATCCAGATTGCTCCCGCATCGGCTGGCGGGGCGGGCGGGGCGGGCAGTTCGGGCGGAGCGGAAGGGGCGTGAGGAGCAGATGAAGTAGGCTGAGCGGAACGGGCGTGATGGGCTAGTAAAAGAAACGCAAAATCCCATGCGCTTGTTGCCACCGAGCCTCCTGCGCCGAGGGCGCCTTTCACGCCCGTGCGCTCTTCGATGAAGCGTCCGAGGGGGAAGAACGACGAGCAGAGGAAAATTTTTCCTGCCGCCATACGGAGGGCAGTTGGATAGACGGAGGATTCGGAAATGAGGCAGGTTTTGCCGAGCGCGGCGCGGTCGAGGTGGCGGGTGTTCCAGTATTGCGGGTCGATGCAGACGGTGAAATCGGGGGAGAGTCCCGCCCGCTCGATGAAGCGGAGCGCGGTATCGACACAGACGATGAGGCAGCGCTCGTGGATGGCGGGGAGGAAAGGGCGGATTTCGTCGAGGGAGGGACCTGCCGCGAGCACGAAAATGGGGAAATCGAACTTTCCGGCAAGGCAAGAGATGCCCGGCATATCGCGGAGGGCGGTGAGGTTCGCGCCGAGGTTGCGCACCCAACGCTTTCCGAAGCGGCGGAGGGTCACCGCGTTCACCGCCTCCTTGTTCCGCCACAGCTCGATAGCCTGTTCGGTCTGCGCCGCCCACACGGGGTCGAGGGCGAGGCTATTCCGGTTGCGGAGGACGGCGCGGATTCCGGCGCCGCCTGCGAGCGAAAGCCCCGCATTGACGGCGGAGGCGTCCCCGCCGAGGATGAAGGCAAGGCGGCTGCGCTCGAAAAACGCGCTCAAATCGCGGGTTTCGAGGGCAATACAGAAGAGCTTTATACGTTTTTCAACAATCAAGATGAGGGCATCGGCTGCAAGCTTTGCCGCTTCTTCCGCCGCATAGCCTAAGCCGAAGCCCAAAATGATGACGGCGCCGTCTTTCGCCGGAGCCGGCAGCTTGGTGTCTTGCACCGCCGGCAGCTTGGTGTCTGGCACCGCCGGCAGCTTGATGTCTGGCACCGCCGGCAGCTTGGTGTCTGGCACCGCCGGCAGCTTGGTGTCCGGCACCGCCGACGGCTTGGTGTCTGGCACCGCCGGCAGCACGGTGTCTGGCACCACCGGCAGCTTGGTGTCTGGCACCGCCGACGGCTTGGTGTCTGGCACCGCCGACGGCTTGATGTCTGGCACCGCCGGCAGCTTGATGTCTGGCACCGCCGGCAGCTTGGTGTCTGGCACCGCCGGCCGCTTGGTGTCTGGCACCACCGGCAGCTTGGTGTCTGGCACCGCCGACGGCACGGTGTCTGGCACCGCCGGCAGCTTGGTGTCTGGCACCGCTGACGGCTTGGTGTCTGGCACCACCGGCAGCTTGATGTCTGGCACCACCGACGGCGCCAGCGCCGCCTCTGCCAGGCGGCGCGCCTCGCGGACGGGGTCGCGCCCCGAATGGAGGAGGACGCCCCCCACCTTCAGCGTCGGCTCGCCCGAGGCGGCGGCAATTATTTCAGCATGGAGTGCATTTTCGGGGTCGCCCCCCGCACGGTCCGCTTCGAGTTTTGCGGCAAGCGGCGGATACTTTTTATGTAAAACAGCAAGGTTTGTTTCCCAGAAATCAGGCTGATTCAAAGGCGGGCACCTTGAGGGATATGCTGATAAAAGAAAGTGAACTGCGAATACTGCACTAACATTTCAATTCGTAGGGGAATGGGGATAGGGGATGGGGAATGGGTGTTTTGATTTGAAATCTTTGTTGGCTCCCCGTGAGTATCAGAGACCGACGAATTGACATCTTCCCTGTTCCCCATCCCCCATTCCCCCTCCCCGTTCCCTTCTTCCTCCCCCCCCATACCCCAAACCCCATACCCCAAACCCTTCTTCACGAGCGCAAGTCTATCCCCGTGATGTTGTCGGCGGGGAGGCTGAAGACGATGCCTTCAGCCTTCGAGGAGATGCCGAAGGATTTGCTCACTGTTTCCATGATGGGCTTCATCTTTTCGCGGGTCGAGAGGATCAGCACGATCTCTTTTTCGTCCTGCACGGATATGCCGAAAAATTTCACCGGACCCTTGTGCATCAGCCCGCGGGCGTTGATAACCGTGCCGCCTCCGGCGCCGGCGCCTCGGGCAGCCGCCATAAACTCATCACTATACCCTTGATTCAAAATCGCGATGATAAGATCGCACTGCGGATTATTGCTGTTCATTTTTTTTTCTCCTTCGTTTGCCAAGCTTGTGCCGAGCGAGACGGCGCTCTTTTCGATGCTTTCCTTAAAGACGTTTAATATCGGGGCGTTGATGCCGGAAAGCGGCACCGAAAACCCAATGCCCGTGCCCGGCATGTGCAGCCCCAGCTTCTTTCCCACCTCTTTTAAGAGCGCGGGAACGAACATATCCTGTTCGAGGCAGAGGATAACCGCCTTTTCCGCCGAGCCGACGCCCAGCATGTCGAGGATTTCCGAACTCGCCGTGCCCTGCCCCTTCGCCACAAAGTGGAAGCGGACATGCACCTGGTCGAAAATCGAGCTGATCACCTTTATCTTGCTCCAATCGACAATAAAAAAGACCAGTTCCAGCACCGTCCGTTTTTTACTTTCATTCATTATCAGACCCTTCATAAGACCTTTCGTAAATAATAATCTCTCCCGCCTCTTCCTGCGTCAGCGTAACGCTCGCCGCCGCCTTCCCCGATGTCTTGATCCTATAGACCAGCCCCATAATCTGAATCACGATGAGCGGCGCCATCGCCACCATCGCGACAATGCCGAACGCGTCCTTCATCAGGTCGCCCCCCGAGCCGGTGCAGACTCCCATCGCCAGCGGGAGGAGGAAGGTCGAGGTCATAGGACCGGAGCAGACGCCGCCAGAGTCAAACGCGATGCCGACAAAAATCTTCGGCACAAAAAAAGTCATGATGATCGCCAGCGCATACCCGGGTATCAGTATATAGATAATATCAATCTTGAGGAGGATGCGCGTCATCGTCAGAGCCAGCGCCGCCGCCATGCCGATAGCCAGCCCCTTTGCCATCGCCTTTTGCGGTATCGCCCCCGACGAAATCGCCTCGACCTGCTTGTTAAGGACATGGACGGCGGGCTCGGCGGAGACAATGTAGTAGCCGACGAGCATCCCGAACGGCACGAGTATCCACGGCGTTACCGCATAGCCGAAGGTTGTCGCGCTGCCCGACGCCAGCACATCGCCGATATAGTGCCCCACCGGAATGAAGCCGACGTTCACCCCCGTAAGGAAGACGACAAGCCCGACGAGCGTGTAGGCAAAGCCGACCCCGATGCGCTTCACCTGCTTCATCTTGTAGCGGCGCGAAATAAACTGAAAAACGAGGAAGAAGAGGACGATCGCGGCAAGCGCCTGCATCACTTCGGCAGTGTAGTGAGGGAACTCGCCTGCAAAACTCCCCGCAACCTCGCGCGAGGTTTCCGCACTCGGGATAACATACTCGTCAATGTTCACCTCAGGATTGAAGACGATCCCCAAACCGAGCACGGCGAGTATCGGACCAATGCTACAGAGCGAGACGAGCCCGAAACTATCATCCTGCGAGCCTTTATCGCCGCGTATCGAGGCGACGCCTACGCCCATCGCGAGGATGAACGGCACCGTCATAGGACCGGTGGTAACGCCCCCCGAATCGAAGGCGACGGGTATAAAACTAGCCGGCGCCCAGTAGACGGCGAGGAACGTAATCAGATAGAAGAAAATCAGCAGGACCGAAAGCGGCACCTTCAGGACTACGCGGAGGACGGCGACGACGAGGAAGAAGCCGACGCCGGCTGCGACGGCGAGCACCAGAACAAACGAAGACTTCATCCAATGGGGAAGGCTGCCAAGGTTGAGGGGCACCTGATTCGCCAGCACTTGCAGGTCGGGCTCGGCAATCGTGATGATCATCCCCATTACAAAAGAAATCACGATAATCATCACGAGCGAAAAACACTGAATAAGACCGCGCAACAGGGCGCTCCGGCTGCCTGCACCCATCGCAGCCGAGCGAGTCAACTGAATACCGATGCCTTCGCCAATGGGCATCATCGCCATATCCGCGCCCATCGTGAAAAAACCCATCCCAATAATCAGCAGAATCGCCCCGATAATAAACATGAGGAGCGTCCCCGCCGGAATCGGCACGAGCACCACGCTGGCAATCAGCACGATAGCCGTAATCGGCAGCACAGACGAGAACGCTTCGAGTATTTTGTCGTAAAGAACCTTATTCATGGCGGATACCCGAATAATACCATGTAATCATCGAAGCATCTCAAATTTTTCGATGCTGCGCATCGTCCATGATTCGAGCAATGATGGCTTCGACTACACCGGCAGGGATTTTTTCGCTTGGTATTTTTTGAACTATTCCTACAACAAAACATTTCTCGTCATCATCCCAGCAATATAATTGTCCATCGTATTGTATACATACTCTATTTTCGGCACCCATAATAATTCTCCATGAAGTTCCAAGTTGCAATCGCCATCACGCAATGTAATCATAATTTCGACGCTTTGACAAGCCCCCGCAGGCGCACAGGGTGCACTTCCAAATTCGTGGTAAATCGGCAGTGCTGGGGGGAAGTCGACCCCTCGCCCGATAATTGCACCCGAACCGGTGAGGGTGTTTACGCAATTAATCTAGCACGGCGTAGCGCCAGCGAAAGCCGCTGTTCAG
>JAITNZ010000168.1 GCA_031290205.1 Spirochaetaceae bacterium | reverse complement strand
GCCTCTACGAATGCCGCTGGATAAACGCCCTACGGGCGCGGCGGCTGGGCGGGGCGGCGCCCCGCAGAGGGGGTAGCGACGCAATTTTGCGGCGCGTAGGGGGAGACTTCCCCCTCCTCATCTATTATCCTCCTCGTGGGAAGCACCCTCACAGAACTGCGAGCGCTGTTTGCTTGGGCTTGAAAGCGCCTGTGGTGCTTGTGGCGCCTGAAGCCAGCAATAAACCTGCTTAGGCGGTTTGGACTGCTATCGCCATTTGCATGGGCTAAAACCGCCTGAGGCGGGCTAAAACCGCCTGAGGCGGGTGAAACTGCCTGAGGCGGGCTGAAACCGCCTGTGGCGGGTTTAGTCCGTTGGAACTGCTAACGCTGTTTGCAGGGGCTTGAAAGCGCCTGTGGTGCTTGTGGCGCCTGAAGCCAGCAATAAACCTGCTTAGGCGGTTTGGACTGCTAACGCCATTTGCATGGGCTAAAACCGCCTGAGGCGGGCTGAAAGTGCCTGAGGCACCGCCTGTGGTGCCGGCGACGGAGGGGAGGGGGCTTTGGGGGCGAAACTTGAGGTATTTGAAGGGGTGGATGTCGAGGACGTTGCGGTACCAGCCGTCTAGTTCGCCGGTGTCGACGATATTTACGGCGAAGCTGTAGGAGATTGGCAGCACGTTGCCGCGTGTGAGGAGGAGTTCTTCCGCTTCGGAGAGGGTTTTGAGGCGGGACTCACCTTCTTCGGACATCGAGCGGTCGAGGAGCTTTTCATATTCGCTGTCATTATGGCGGGCATCGTTCAGGTTGGAGTCGCGCCGCCACATCTGCAAAAACGTGTAAGGGTCGGCAAAGTCGCCAATCCAGGTCGAAAAACCGACATCATAATTGTCTTCTTTCAGCGAGTCGAAGTAGGCGCCGAAGGGGACGACCTCGATTTTCACCTTGATGCCCAGCTCCTCTTTCCAGACGGAAGCCATGATGCCCCCGATGCGCTCTGCTTCCGCGCCGGGGCTTACCCGAAAGACCAGCTCCGGCAAACCCTGACCGGCAGGGAAGCCCGCATCGAGGAGGAGCTTTTTCGCCTGTTCGATGTCGGTGTTATCGAGCCCTTCGATTTCGGGGTAACCGGTAATCGGGTAAACGAGCGTTTTTGCCGGAAGGTAGTAGCCTTCGCGGAGCTTTTCCCAAGGCAGGGCGAGAGAGAGCGCGCGGCGGACATGGTAGTCGTTCCACGGTTTTCGCGCCGAGCGGATATAGTAATAGTAGGTCGCAAAAATCGGATTGACGGCGAGCCCCGACCGATCTTTGATTTTTTCAAGATTAAAATTACCGGAAAGCCAGCGAACCTCACCTGAATTCCACAGTTCGGACGCCGCATCCCCGTCTTCAGTCCATTTGATGATTATTTTGCTGAGGTTCACGTCCCGTGCATCCCAGTAGAGCTCGTTTCGGGCGAGGACAAGCTCGTTCTCATCTTGCTGCAAAAGGTAAAAAGGACCATTTGAAATCGGCGGGGATGCCGACCAGTCTTTCACCGCCAGCATTGACGGGTGAATCGGACTAAAAGAATGATGGCAGAGCATTGCGGGAAAGAACGTTGCCGGCGATACGAGGCGCACGACGAGCGTCGTATCATCAGGCGCCGCGATACCGACTTTGGAAGCGTCCTTCTGCCTGCCAAGCCTAAAATCCCGCGCCCCTTCGATGATGTCAAAAAGCGATGAATAGGGTGAGTTTCGGTCGGGGTCCAGCACGGAAAGCCAAGCGGCGCGAAAATCCTCGGCGCGGACAGGGTCGCCGTTCCAGTAACGGGCATAGTCGCGGATAGTAAAGGTCCATTCTTTTTTATCGTCCGAGACCACCCATTTCGACGCCGCGCCGGGCATGGGATTGATCGAGAGCGGGTGATAGCTAAAAAGCCCTTCGTACAGCGCCGTATAGACCTGCGCTTCGTTTGCCAGATAGGAATTCCGGTAATCAAACTCAATATCGGTTTTAGGAAATGCCACAGTAAGGATATGCCGGTCGACAACTTCGGGGCGAGTTTCGGCATAGGCGTCCGGCTCGCCTTCGGTTTCGGTTTCGGTTTCGCCTTCGGTTTCCGGGACAGGCGGCTGGACTTGCGAAAAAGTCGCGCACGAGATAAAAAATAAAAATATGATGAAAAATGAGCTAATCCGCCGCATCAATGCCGAGTTTTTTAAACTGAGCCTCCTCTTCCTTGACCGCGTTATACTCGGCGAATTTTTCGCTTGCCCGCAGGGTCGCGTTCTTCAAAGCCCCAAGCTCCGGCTTAATGCCTCTCACTTTCCCCTTATCCGTCTTATCGATGTTTGCCTTGAAATACTCATCCAAGACACCGAGCGTCTTGTGCAGCACGAGGATCTCTTTCATGTAACGCTGATAAAATTCGGCAAGCTGCTCTTCTTCCATCCCCTCAAGTTTAGTCTGAGCGGAGCCGTTCGCCGCGAGAGCTTGCAGTATCTTTGATAATTTTTCGATTTCGCCGGTAAAGGAATTGTAATTCAGTTTTTCTTTGCGGATCCCGCTGCCGCCCTTACCGGTATTCGCCCCGGGATATTCAAGCTCGTAGATAAACGGTTCCGGCTCTTTGTTACTCATCTGCGCGAGGACTTTCTTGAGGGCGTCAAAAAAGCCGCGCTTTTTGCTGGTGATAATCTCGTGATTGGCGGCTATTTTCTGTGAAATTTCGGCAAAAGTGAGATGCGTCGAGCCGAGCGCGTTCAGCGCCTCGATGAGGTAGAGTTTGTAGTTGACGGCTTGTTTGACAACCTTGGGCTTTTCGTCGGCAACGGCAAGCTTTTTCAGCACCGCCTCCTGCAATTCGGCGGCGCGCGGCGAATAATCTTCGCGGATAAGCTCTTCGGCAAGATCCCCAGAGAAAGGCTGCCCCGGGCAGGCGGACATGAATCTCTTTTTTATTTCGGGGATTTTCGCCGACGCCTGCGTCATCGAAGCCGTTACCTTGGCGCGCAAATCATATTTAAACTTTTCGCGATTAAACTCGCTAATCAGCTTAAGATGTCCTGCAATTGAAGTGGTGCAGGAACCCAATCGCACCACAGCTTCATTAAGCGTAGTACGGGAAACCGGATCCAAGCCCGAATTTCGCGCCTCGGTAATAATAGTATTCATCGCTTGCGTAATCGGAGAGTCAGAATCCGGCGAAAGGCGCAACCAGTTGATATAGCCGACCAGCCCCATCATAATTTTTATCTTGCTTTGCGTAAAATGCTCAATAGAAAAAGAGTAAAAAGCCACAAGATAATCAAGTTCTTTACTTAGATTCGACATCCGCTGTCCAATCTGATCGCGCTTATTATTTTCCGTGAGGGGACCAGTATCGGGCACTTTGAGGTCGTCGGTTTTCGCGTCACTCCGATAGGGGTCGTCGGTAATATACCCTTTTTTTACGAAACTCGAGTATAAAGTCATAAGCGCCGTAAGGAAAGCGCGGAAATCTTCCTTTAATTTGGGCATATCGGTGCGTTCCAGCCAACTCTGCCGCGCGTCAAGAGCCGCACCCAGCCGTGCAAGGTAATCGTTTTGTTCACTCATATAGACCAGAATATCAAAAGCTGATAAGATAATCAATATGCCTTTCGAAGAGGGTAAAATTATTTTTCTATGCGCATCCGCCGCGCTAATCGGCATCGTCATCTCGACGCCTTTTTTATTTTCGCGCATAAAAATCTTTGCGGGGAAAAAACCTTGCAAACCGATTGTCCTCTTCAGCGTGCTCTTCTATAGCATCAGCTCTGCCTTGATTGACATCCTTTTTTACCTTGATGTCCTCCCAATGCTCATCCCGGTCATCATCCTCCACGCCGTCCTCCTATCGGTCTTTGCCTTAAATATGTATCTGGCAACACGGTAAGGGAATAAGAAGGGGGAAGCACCCCTACGCGCTCACTTATGCCGAGCTGAAATCGCACAATTGCGGGGCTCTTTTGCGGCGGGAATCGGCGCAGGCTTTGGTTAAATCCGCCACAGGCGGTTTCAGCCTTGCCCTTGATAAGAGAAGGGCGATTCGTTTCCTTGAGGTTTAATTCCCCGCCCTTCAGAGCGGGGAGCTTCATTGCGCCTCAGGCGCTTTCTGTCCTCGCCTTCAGGATGAAAAGCCCCTCACACGCTTGAGTTGTTGGGGAGATTGCCTAAACGTAGCGGGCGCGCTTTGCTGTAGGGCTTTACTGTCTAGGCTCAACTGTCAGCCAACAACCCCAACACCATCCAGCTCGTCCGAAAGCCCCTCACACGCTTGGGGGGAAGGCTTTCTCGGTCAGTAGCGCGCACGCTTAAGCGCACGAGCTACTGCCATCCTCGTTACCGCGCACTTCACCGTAGGAGGTTTACTGTCTAGGCTTTACTGTCAGCCGTTAACCCCAACACCCACCCAGCTCGTCCGAAAGGTCCTCGCACGCTTGAGCTGGAGGGGATTATCCTGACGTAGCGGGCGGGCGGGGGGAGACTTACCAGAAAGTATCACTGGTAAAAAACTTTAGTCGGCTACTGCCGACATGGTGTTATGCATTTCCTAAGTGGCAGTCCAAACGTCCGACGAGGAAACGTACTTGCTTAGGAAATGGGTGCCCACTTTCTGGTGAGGCT
>JAITNZ010000147.1 GCA_031290205.1 Spirochaetaceae bacterium | reverse complement strand
CTGTGTGTATCTGTGGACATTCTTCTTCCGTATTTTCAAATTGTCCGCGAATGGACGCGAATGCACACGAATAAAACGAATAAATTGCGCACAATTCTTACGATTTCTGCCTTGTTTATTTTAAAATTCTTTTTGGGTCGATACCCCGCCCCTTGGGGCGCGAAACTGGGGGTGCGGGGGATATGTTCCCCCGCATGAGCAAAGACTTCAAGGAGAAATCTTCAATACCCCGCTGCTTACGGCGGGGATTTTTTATTTCGTCTTCCGTTCGTGTTGTTCGTGAGGTTCGTGGTTGAATTCGGAACTGCTGCGGGCTGCTGAAGGTACCTTGACAATAAGAATAGCGCTGTTATACTTTTAGAATGAAAATTTAATTTTTCTATAATTTTTTGTAAGGAGAAAAACAATGAAAAAAACAAAGATGGCGGCGTTTGCGCTGTTGCTGGTTGGCGCGGCGTTGCTTGGCGCAGGCTGTGCGGAGAAGGCAAAAACCTTCACGTTAAAAATGTCTACTCAGCTTGCCGATACCAGCCCTATGGTGGACGGGTTTCGGGAGTGGGGGAAGGCTGTTGAAGAGCGGACGAAGGGCGGTATCAAAATCGAGGTATTTACCACAGCCCAGCTTGGAAGCGACGAGGATGTTATCGAGCAGGCGCTCCAGGGCGTGAACGTCGCGGTGCTGACCGACGGCGGGCGCATGGCGAACTATGTCAAGAACATCGGCATTATCGGGATGCCCTACATTGCCGACGGCTACGACGACCTGCTCAAAATCACTTCGAGCCCTACGTTCAGCACTTGGGACGCGGAGCTGGTCGGGAACGGGATTCGGATTTTAAGCTACAGTTGGTATGACGGACCCCGCAACTTTTACACAAACAAGCCGATTACCGTGCCCGCCGACCTTGCCGGGCAGCGCATCCGGACGCCGGGCGCTCCCGTGTGGGCGCGTTCGGTCGCGGCAATGGGGGCGACGCCGATTGCGATGCCCTGGACCGATTCCTACAACGCCCTTCAGTCGAAGTCGATAGACGGCGTCGAGGTGCAGTCAACTTCGGCGGGACCCGCTCACATGGAAGAGGTGACCAAATACCTCAACCGGACGGAGCATTTCCAGCTTGCTAACTTCATCATGGTCGGCGAAACATGGTTCGCGGCGCTCCCTGCGGAGTATCAGCAGATACTTGCGGAAGAATGTAAGAAGGCGTCCGGCGAAAACGCAAAAAAAATCCTCGCCGTCGCCGCCGAATTTGAAAACGTCATGGTTTCAAAGGGTATGTTGGTCGTCGAGAGCGACAAGGCGGCGTTCAAGCAGGCAGCCGAGGCAGCCTACGACGAACTCGGCTTCCGCGAACTGCGCGACCAGATATGGCAGGAAATCGGTAAGAAGTAAGTTCGATGATGTCCATCGCCCGATTGTATCGAGGTTTTTGCAAAGCGGAGGAGCTTATGGTGGCGGTTTTTATCGCCGCAATCACCTTACTGGTGTTTCTCTCCGCCGTTTTGCGTCTGCCTCTCATTAATCGCCCGCTCAACTGGGCGGTTGATATGTCGCTCCTCCTCTTCGCGTGGGTTGTCTTTCTGGGCGCCGATATCGCGTTGCGGCGGGCGGACTTCGTGCGGGTCGATATGCTCGTCAGGCTCTTTCCCCCCAAATTGCAAAAAAGCCTTTACTACTGCTTTTATATTCTCGCCATCGCGTTTCTATTCGTGCTGATACGCTACGGGGTTCCCCTCTGCATCTCGAACAAAAAACGCCTGTTTCAAACGCTGGGGATAAGCTATTCGTGGGCGACCATCAGCGTGCCTGTAGGCTCATTTCTCCTCATCATCACGATAGTCTTAAAGCTGATTAAACACCGCAAAGATGCCGTGATCGATGCACAGGGCAGGGAGGCTATATAGATGGGCATAGTCGTCATTGTTTTTTTGCTGTTTCTCGCTTTGGGTATGCCGGTCGCCTTTGCCATCGGGATTTCAGGTTCGATATTTTTCTTTATCAACCCCGATATTCACCTTTCCATCCTCGTGCAAAAAGTCGTCTCGTCCAGCCAGAGTTTTACCCTGCTTGCCATACCGCTTTTTGTCTTTGCCGGCAACCTGATGAACAATACCGGCATCACCACCCGTTTGGTAAAACTTGCCAAC
Source organism: Spirochaetaceae bacterium (assembly GCA_031290205.1). Classification (GTDB taxonomy): domain Bacteria; phylum Spirochaetota; class Spirochaetia; order Treponematales; family Breznakiellaceae; genus JAITXS01. The sequence goes on along the minus strand of JAITNZ010000147.1, from coordinate 3,437 downwards.
GCGCTGACGGGGCACATGTATGGGAATCTGGGGCAGGTGTCCTGCGTCCTTTCAACGCTGATGGGCGGCGTCTCCGGCTCGGCGAATGCCGACGCCGCGATGGAATGCCGCGTGCTCGGTCCCGAAATGACCAAGCGCGGCTATCCGCGTGGCTATTCCGCGGCGGTGAACGGCGTAACCTCGCTGATTACGGCGACGATTCCGCCGAGCATGGGGCTTATCATCTATGGCTCCGTCGGCGAAGTTTCCATAGGGCGGCTCTTTGCCGGCGGCTTCGTGCCGGGCTTCTTGATGATGGCAGTCCTGATGCTGATGATACGCTTCACGGCAAAAAACCGGGGGATACTGCCGGAGAGGCGCAAGGCGGCAAGCTTGAAGGAAGTCGGCAGAGCGGCAATCGACGGGGTTTGGGCGCTGCTCTTCCCCGTGATACTGATAGTCGGCATCCGTTTCGGCGTGTTCACCCCCTCTGAATCGGGAGCTTTCGCGTGCGTCTACGCGATATTCGTCGGCACGGTGATCTATCACGAGCTAAGCTGGGCGGTGTTCTTTCGCACCTTGAAGGATACGGCAAACGACATCGGCATCATCATGATACTCGTGTCGCTGTCGGGGATTTTTGGCTACGGGATAGTCTACGACCGCGTGCCGCAGGCAATGGCGAGCTTCCTTATCGAGATCACCACGAACAAGATACTGATGCAGTTCATCATCATCGTGCTGCTCGTCTGCTGCGGGATGTTCATCGAGACGACAGTTATCGCGTTGCTCCTCACCCCGATACTCCTCCCCGTCGTCAAGGCAATCGGCGTTGACCCCGTGCAGTTCGGGCTCGTGATGATGACGGTTACGACGATGGGGATAATGACGCCGCCGGTGGGCATCGCGCTCTACACGACCTCGACGATAATGGGTTGCAAGCCTGAGGAAACGGCAAAGCAATCGGTCCCGTTCATCATCGCCGTCCTCGTAGTCGTCGTCATCTGCGTATGCTTCAGGGATGTAGTCCTCTTCATCCCCGATTTAATTTTTGGCAAGTAAGTGAGAGTAAGTATGAATGAGTTTGAGCAATATGAAGTGAGTGTGAGCAATATGGAGTGAGTGTGAGCAATATGGAGCAAAAAAAAGTGTGAGCAATATGGAGCAAAAAACAAGTATGAGCAATATGGAGCAAAAAACAAAAATATGGCACAACTGAGTATCCCGTCTGCTGACGGCGCAAAACATGATTTTCTGGCTTTGGGGGCGCTGGTAACGCGGCTAAACCCCGGCATCGTTCCTTTTTCGGAGGCTGACAGCTACACCCTCCACGTTTCCGGCGGCGAGTATAATGTCGCGGCGAATCTTTCAAGCTGCTTCGGCATGAACACCGCCATTGCCGGCGCGATGGTGGACAACCCCATCGGGAAGCGCATCGAGAACGCCGTGCGCCGTCAGGGGGTGCACCCCTACTACCGGCGTTTTGCCTTTGACGGCGTGCGCGGACCAAATATGGCGATAGTCTGGAGCGACCAGGGGCAGGGGGTGCGTGCGCCGGTGGTGTTCTACAACCGTGCAAACGAAGCGGCGGCGCGGCTTAAACCGGGGAGTTTTGACTGGGACGCGATTTTCGGCACGCAAATAAGATGGTTCCATTCGGGGGGCATCTTTTCGGCGCTTTCCGGCGGCACTGCCGAACTCGTCATCGAGGGGATGCAGGCGGCAAAAAGGGCGGGCGCCGTTACCTCGTTCGACCTTAACTACCGCGCAAAACTCTGGGCGGCAGCCTCGGAGCCGCCGCTTGACGCAGCCGAAGCGGAAAAAGTCGCCGCAAAGACGCTCCGCCGTATCGCCGAAAATGTTGATGTGCTTGTCGGCAACGAAGAGGATTTGCAGAAAGGGCTTGGGCTGAAAGGACCCGATGCCGCCTCGAAGGGGAAGCTCGACCCGTCCAGCTTCTTCAACATGATTGATATTGTCATACGGGATTTTCCGAACATCAAGGCAGTTGCCACGACGCTGCGCGAAGTGCACAGCACGAACCGGCACAGTTGGGGGGCGCTGCTCTGGCTGGACGGCAAAAGCTATGCCTCCCCCGTCTGCGAGCTTGATGTCTACGACCGCGTTGGCGGCGGCGACGGTTTTGCCTCAGGGCTTATCTACGGCTTATTACGCGGGAAAAGCCCCGAGGATAGCCTGCGACTCGGCTGGTCGCATGGCGCGCTCCTTACCACGACGCCGGGGGACACGACGATGGTCAGCCTCGACCAGGTAGAAGCTTTTGCCGCCGGCGGCTCGGCGAGGATACAGCGCTGAAGGGGTATCATATCGGCGACAATGGGGGCACTCTAAAAAAAAACCGAACCGCTACTGTTTGATGAATAATTTCAATTTATCATTTGTCTTACAGATTTTAAGCACTCTGCATACGAAGGATAGTCAAGGTTCCTAGTTGCGATAGTTTCACTGTTTTTTATAGTATATTCTTTTGAAGAACTATAGTTCTTTTGGTAATCGCCGTAACTTTCATATTGAGCAAGTTTACTCGCATAAAAAAATACTGCATCTTTATTTGAATACTGCAATCCACTGATATCAAGATTCACAAAATAATATCCTTTTTCAAAACGAACAATAAAGCTTGGATAACTTCTATTGTTTGTAAAAGGCAAAAGTAGTTTGTCAATATCGGTGTTTTCTAAAAATTCTTTAACCGGATCGCTTCGTTGGTAATACAAAAGCCAAATAATGGCATTTGCATAGCGGATACTGTTTTTTAAATTTTTTTCCGTAACTACCCCCGCAATTCTAGACATTCTGTTTGACGCGCCGCTTTTTACAAAACCCTCGCGTTGCGCTTTACGATAATCCTCGGGTGAAAAGAAAGTTTCTTGCTTGTAATAATCCACTTCGTTTTGCGATGTTAATTTGTTTTCGTTTGCATAATAATATGATATGCCATCTTTGAATTCTTTATCATAACCACTTATATAATCCTTTATATTTTTATATCCGTTTGATGCTATTGAATACGGATATGAAATAGCGGGTGCTTGAAAAAAGAATGTATCGGCGGTGAAGAAAACATGATATACCCTGCAATCCGAAATGAGTTTGGAAAAATCACCAATAGTTGCTATGTTTATAGTCGGTATATTATTGAAATTTTTTGCTTCGATATATGTTAATTCTACAGGAGCGCTTTTTAGTGAATCTTCTTGTGCGGAAGCACAAGCGCTTGATACTATTAAGAGAGCCAATTTTAAGAAAAAAACCAGGGTATTTTTCATATATTCCTCCAATTTTAATTATTTGAACAAAGACATTGGGACGCCTGAATTTCCATTCATAATGCATTTTATCATAAAACGAAAAAGCTGTCAATCATTGGTACATTTTGAGGGTGCATTTCCAAATTCTGGGTAAATCAGGCGGAGCTGGGGGGGGGGGGGGGGGGG
>JAITNZ010000134.1 GCA_031290205.1 Spirochaetaceae bacterium | reverse complement strand
CCGCATCGATATCGTTTATATCGTCAACCACTTTAACAAAACCGTAATAGACATTATCCGCCGTTGAAAAATCAAAATCGCTCGACGGCATAAGTTGAATAGAATTATCGCCATCCTTCATCGGTATCTTGGCATAGTATGCGGGAAACACCAGCTCGCTATTCCCCTCCTCAAGCGAATGATTATTGATAACCCATATCGCCGGCACATTCTTTTCTACGGCAATTACCGAAGGTGAAAAGCCATCATCACGCAGATTGATGCGGACCGTTTGATAGCCTTCGTCGTGATACTCGGCTCGGGCAATTTCGTCCGCCGGAATTGTTACCCCCGCCTGACTTGGTTTGAATATATCATCGTTTGAATCTACCGTATCCGCCGCGACGGCAGCCCCCGCCTCAACAACGGTAATGCTGCTCCGTATCATGCCCATCCAGCAACTGTATGGAAAGCGTCCGGTTTTTTCAGGCGTAAATTCGATTTTGTTTTCTCCCATAGTGAATCGATGCTCGATGCCGTATTCCCGTATTATCATCCGGTTGTTGCACCCGTTTATCGAACCTTGCGGCGCGTTTATCGTCCATTTAACCGGAATTCCCTGTTGCACCGTGATTGCCGGATAGCGCCCCCCGCTTAATGTCGAATTAACCACCTGCACTCCGTCAACTATTTTTGCTTGGAACACTTCGCCGTTTGCTCCCCCGCCCCCCCGTTCGCCTTTTGCAAAAACCGCGCTCATCGAATCGAGGGGATTGGGTAAACCGCCCAAACTCCAGCCGTTGGTGAACATCGTTAAGCCAAGAACCGCAACAAGGATGGCGCCGGCTTTCATCACACGCGCCGTAAATCTTTTGCTAAGTAGCGAACTCACCGCGCCGAATGCGAACATCAGCGGCACCGTGCCCGCACTAAAAAGGAACATCGAAACCGCGCCCGCTATGGGGCTACCCGTCGAAAGTGCGTAGAGCTGCATCGCCTGTAGGGGACCGCAGGGCATCAATCCGTTTAATAACCCGATAAGTAGTGGATTACCGTGCTTTTCTTTCTCCGCTTCTATGCGCTTTGCGAACAGCTTCGGCATGGGTATATTAAGTTTCCGCAGTGCGGGGAAAAATCCCAGCATATTTATTCCCATCACCACCATGAATACGCCGGCGATAATCTGCACGATGCCCTGCAAGCTGCCGGAAATGGTAAACACGGAGCCCAGTGCGCCGACAAGAGCGCCGACGATCGTGTAGGATACAACGCGCCCCCCATTGTAGAGGATGCTTGGCAGGAGGAGGGATGGGAACGGGGAACGGGGAACGGGGAACGAGGTTTTACTTTGGTATTCTTCGTTACTCCCGAGTGATATAACGGGAGTATCAGAATAGTTCGCATCATAGCCCCTGTTCCCCAGACACTGAGAGAGATTGATGCCGCCGCACATGGCGAGGCAATGAACCGAGGTGATGAGTCCGATGATGAACAACATTCCATAATTCATGCCCGCTTCGGCAAGCGGAAACGCCGACGAGAGGCTCGAAAGCCCGGTATGCTGGACGAGTAGCCACAGCGCGATAACGAGGACGACGTAGCCGCCGATTTCAGAGAGCGTTGTCCCGCGTTGAGTGCCGTCCAGCACTTGGTAACCGAGTTTCTCGATACGCGCGTTTATTTCCGTTACGCTGAGCAGATCCGCATCGAATGTAATGACCGCCGTTCCGCTCTTGTAACTAACATCCGCACTTTCGACGCCCGACACACTGCGGAGTGCCTTTTCAATTTTGTTTTGGCAGTTCACGCAACTCATGCCGCCGATAGTAAAAGTCTTTGTTTCCATATTTCCCTCAATCTTTCTGCACCGACAATACAGGACGATTGTGAATAAAATATGAACAAAATGCCCTTTTCATGCCGACATCAATTATTGCTATTGTCATAGTGGATTTTTCATTCGACTGTGCGGTTAAAATTCTTCTTGGTTTTTAAGCCGTTTTTGAAAAACAAGCTAAGTATAGCGTTTTATTATTTCTTCCGGCGCCGCGCCGCTTTTTAGAAGATCCAGCAATTCATTTCTACCTTTCTGCAAGCCTTTCTGCAAGCCCTCCTGCAAGCCTTCCCGTCTTGCATCAACCCGCTGGCTCTGTAAGTCGGTTTTGTATTTATACTCGCTCAATAGTCGGGCGCGTTCGACCTCGTCCTTGCTGATTGTCAACAATACTTCACTTGCCATTGCGATTCCCTCCTCGCATTCTAAAATTCCGTTAATCTTTTCGCGTTTTGTTTTGTCGCATATATAACGGAAAAACACCGACCAGTGTTCCTGTCCGTTCATCTCGTTCACGGATTTATCGATTATCGTGTCTAACTTTTGCAACTCTGCTGTAATTATCCGGCTCCTGCCGCCCAGCGCTATTTTTCGTATCGGGTCAAAGTATTCAAAACAATGAACCAGCTCATTGTCCGGAAAAAAACTCTTGTGAACCAAAAATGATATTTGATATGTATACTGCAAATCGCTGAATGACTTATCCCGACCGTATATGTCCTGTCCTGAAAACAATTTCCCCGAATGAAACTCAAGCCTGAGCGGCTCAAGTGTATCGGGGTAGAGCGTCATCTCAACATTTGCTAATTCGCCTGTCTCCGCTTTGCAGGCAATATCAAAACGTATCTGACGGTCCCTGACGTTTTCGACAGGCGGCTCGTTTGCCGTTATCGCCTGCACCGTCAGCTCGCGCCCGACAAGCGAAGAGAGCAATGCGGACAATGCGCCCCGTGATACGGGTGTGTTCTTCGTGAAAACCGCCTTAAAAACATTGTCCCGGCATATATCTACGAGTTCGTCTGTTTCGTCAATCCGCACTTTCCGCACATCTTACTCCTACAGAAATATAGCTTGAAACTCACTTTTTGGTCAATCATTGCGCCTTAGGCGCCAGCAATTCCGAATTCGAATAATAACCGCGAACGGCACGAACCACACGAACAAATTGCGCACAATTCAACGAAACGGTTTTCTAAAAGGCATCGGCAAGCCCGAAGCCTTGAATGCCAAAAGGCATTTAGCCGTAACATAGGCGATGAAAATCAAAATCTGGAAATAATTTCCTGCAAGGGGCATTACGATGAGTGAAACATCATTTTGAAAGGGTTGGCGCGCCAGCGGATGAGGAAATAGACAAAGCCGGCGGCAAAGCCGAAGAGGTGGGTGAAGTGCGCGACGCTGCTGCTGAAGCCGAACACGCCGGAAAAGAGTTCGATGGCGGTGAAGACCAGCACCATGATGGGGGCGCGCAGGGGGAGGATGCCCCAGATGTAGATGAGGTTGTTGGGGAAGAAGGCGGCGTAGGCTAACTGCACGGCGAAGAGCGCGCCGGATGCGCCGAGCAGGCTGACATAGTATGCGCCGCTGATGATATAAAAGGCGAATGAGAGGACGCCGGCGGCGGCACCGGTAAGCAGGTAGTATAGGAGGAATTCGCGGCTGCCGATGTGCTGTTCGAGTTGTCTACCGAATATGAAGAGCGCCAGCATATTGAAGAGTATGTGCGAGACGCCGCCGTGGGCGAACATATAGGTGGCGAATTGCCAATACATGCCGTATTTCATGATTAAGATGGGGTTTAACGCCAGTAATTGGACAAAACTGATGCGCCCGCCTTCAAGCTGAAACATGACGCGTCCGGCTAATGTTTGCAGGATAAAAACGGCGATGTTGATGCCGATAAGATAGAGCGTTACATTGCGGTAGCTCCAGCGAAAGGGTTTTCGGAGGATGTTCATTTTGTTGAAAACTCCTTCTGGTGCGGGAAACTTTCCCGCCGCATCATCGCGGTGCGCTTTTCGCGAACCTGTTCCAGCGTGCGGACGAGCGCGGTTTCGTTATCCTCCTCGATATAATTTTTCATTTTGAGGAGGGCGGTTTCGAAGGCGGCGATATGGGACAGCAGATTTTGTTTGTTTGCAAGGAAAAGCTCTGTCCAGAGCGGCGCGTTTATCATCGCGATGCGGGTGAGGTCTTCAAAACTGCCGCCGCCGAATGCGGTGATTTCCGCATCCTCCGCGCTTTCCACGAGGGCGGACGCGATGACATGGCAGAGCTGGCTGGTAAAAGCTATTTTCCGGTCATGCTCGCCGGCTGTGGTCTCGGTAATCCGCGTAAAGCCGATTTTCCACATCAAATCTTTGAAAAAGCGCACGTTTTCAGGCTGATTGGCGGGCAGCGGCATCAAAATATAGTTCCGCCCCTTAAAAATATTCCAATCTGAGGCGGCAAAACCTTCTTTTTCGCTGCCTGCCATCGGGTGCCCGCAGATAAAATCGACATCGGGGCGGAAAAGCGCGGGAAATTCGCTGGTTATGGCGGTTTTGACACCGGAAATGTCGGTAACAATCGCGCCGGTCTTAAAATCCTCGCGGTGTTTCCGGGCAAAATCTATCGCATCTTGCGGATAAAGGCAGATAAACACGAAATCGCAGCGTCGGAGCATCTCGCAGGCGCGCTCGGGGGGGAAGCCTTCGTCGATAATTCCGCTTTCAAGGGCGCTTTGCAAGGTGCGCGGGTTGGTATCGAGCGCCAGAATGCTGTCCGCTCGAAGCCATTGCCCGCCGGTATTTCCCGATACAACGCGAATCGCCCGCGCAAACGAGCCGCCCATCAGCCCTAAGCCTGCAAACCCGAAAATTTTCTTTTCCCTAGACATGGATGCCGATAGCCTCCCGTATCGCATCGACGAGGCTCTTCCTGCCGACAATCTTTCCGCCTAAGCCGGGCAGTTCCACTATCAACGGATACGCGCCGGAAAGCTGCCACTCGGTAAGCTCATCCCCCATCCAATCCGCCGCCTGCTCAGTGAGGATGAGTATTTTTGTTTTTTTTGCTTCCCCCCCTGATTCTGTGCGAGTTGCCATTTCTGCACGAGCTCCCGCTACTAGGTGAGGCGCCACCTGTGAAGAGGCGGTTATTTTGTGGAAGGCTGAGATCGCCTCATCTTTGTTCGATACAGCCGTACCGCCGACTCCGGCAAACTGGAAAGCGCTGAGCAGTTCGCTTTCCCCGATGAAAAAGTAATCCACTTAGAGAATCAGGATGAGGAGGGCGACGAGGAAGCCCCAGAGGCAGATGCCTTCCGCCAAACCGACGAAAGGCATCGCCTTACCCGAAATCTCGGCATTTTCGCTCATGGCGCCCATAGCCGCCGCGCCGATTTGCCCCACGGCGATTCCGCCGGCGATACAGGCAAGCCCGACGGCGACCGCCGCGGCAACGTATTTGACGCCGCTCCCCGCCTCCGCCGCTCCTTCCGCCGCCTGTGCAAAAAGAGCCGCCGGCGCAAAAAATACGCTTACGAATACAAATAGTTTTTTCATGTATTTCTCCTAAGATACGCTGATTATATGCTGTTTTTTACTTTATAAACAAGAGGGCGCGGGAAAAGGGACGATGGTAGCATCGAGAATTTTGAGACACAATTTAGAGCGACTGCCGATAAAATGTGATTTCAATGCTAGAAAGGCGCCTCGTGTCGGAAGGCTACTGATTTAACGAGAGCAGGGAAAAGGGAAGCGGGGGAAGACGGGCTGCCGTGAGATATGTTAATAGTTCGATAAAATGTACGAACGACCTCTTGACAATGGTTTTGGATATCGTTAGTATTATCGAAAAGTTTATTAAAACTTGTGGAGAAATTATGAATAAAATCCAAAAAAAGATTTTGTGGCTTCCGTTACTCATCGTCCTCTGTGCAATGCCGATATTGTTCACCAGTTGTCGCATGGCGGAAAATGGGTTCTTGGTATCAACAGACAGATGGACTGATGCTTTTCGATCTGCCGCGAGGGCACAAGAGCTGGTAGCCTTTGCCATCAGCACTTATTTTAACAATCCCAACAGTTCCGGTTTTGTCGGCACGGAATCTGAAGCAATAGCACGGCTTGATGATCTCTGCTCTATTCTTCAAAATCGGACGCTCTGGAGCATATACAGTAACATAGCAGCGATACCGACGAATACGAGTTTTCGAATGTTTATGAACACAGGTGAGGGCACGAGTGACGTATACAGCAAGTATATAACCCTTCCGCGTTAGGACTTTTTAGGGGACCCATGTTGAAGGGGGCTTTTCAAAAAGCGCCAAATTCTGATACAATGACAAAATACAGGAAGGGACATGCTGGATTTTGAAAATGAACTGAATATGTTGCTGGCGAAAGAAGCCGAGCCATTTTATCAAAGCGATCTGATGAACCTTGCGTTGGCGGAGCGGGAGTTGCTGGCGGCGCTCAGCCGAAAGCAGACCGATTTTTCTTTACAAATTGAAGAAATTTATGATCTCGTGAAAGATGCGGATACCGGCATTTGGCAAGACGCGCTGAAAACCGAGCAGAGCCGCGCCTCACAGTTGTTGCGGACGGCGCTGGGGCTTTGTGATATTCTTGAGGATTTTTGCGCGTACTCACAGCGGAGCGGCAGCGAAGAGCTGGTGCGGGGTGGCGCCCTCCTCTGGAAGAATTCAGGTCTCCTGCTGGAAAATTGCGGGATTACCCGCATAGGCGAGGCGGGGCAGACACTCGACCCCACCCTCCACACGGTGCAAGCTGGCGTCGATTCGCCGCTTCCCCGCGAGCAGCTTGTCAGTGTGTTGCAAAGCGGTTATCGCTACTTGGGCGCCGTGTTGCGTAAGGCGGTGGTTACCGTGAGCAAAGGAAATCAACCCGAGCATACCGCAAATGATGATAGAGATGATACAGAAAACGAGGACATTGATAACGGTAATATAGACAACGAGGACATCGACAACGAGGCTATAGACAACGATGATACAGACAACGATGATATAGACAATGATGATACAGACAACGATGGCATCGAAAACGATGATATAGACAACGAGGATATAGACAATGATGATAGAGACAATAATGATAGAGACAATGACGATATAGAAAACGAAGAGGAGTTATATAATGAGTAGAATCGTCGGGATTGATTTAGGGACATCCACATCGGAGATAGCGTGCATCGTGAACGGCACGCCCAAGTTGATTCCCAACACACAGGGGAAACTGATTACTCCCTCAGTGGTGCATATTAGGGAGGATGGTAGCGTGCTGGTTGGCGAGGAAGCCGCCGAGTATCTGTTCACCCGCCCCGACTGCACCTTTATGGAAGTGAAGCGGCTTACCGGCAGCAGTGAAGCATTGCACGCACACAACAAGGACTATGCGCCCGAAGACATTCAAGCAATGCTGTTGCGCTATCTTGTCGCTTGCGCGGAAAGCTTTCTAAACGAAAAGATTGAGCGGGCGGTTATCACGGTGCCGGCATACTTTACCGATGCGCAGCGCAGGGCGACGGCAAAGGCGGGGGAACTCGCCGGTTTGCAGGTGGAGCGGATTCTCAACGAGCCGACCGCAGCTGCGCTGGATTACGGGCTTTCAAACCTCAAGGAATGTACCAACGTGCTTGTTTACGACCTGGGCGGCGGCACGCTGGATGTGACCGTGCTAGAAATGTTTGAAGGCGTTATTGATGTAAAGGCGAGCTGCGGCAACAACCAACTGGGTGGCAAGGATTTTGACGAAATCGTCATGCGCAACCTTGCGGAGGCGGGCACGGATGAACGCGCCCTGATGCGCCTGAAAAAGGCGGCAGAGGAATGCAAAATCAGGCTGAGCGACCATGATGAGCATCAGGTCTCTCTGCCCTTCCTGCTGACAGACAACGACGGCAAACCGGTTTCGATCGAAAAAACCGTCACGCGGACAGAATTTGAACAGTGGGTGGAGGAAAAAGTTGCCTCCACCAAAGAGCCGATGATGAGCGCCCTTTCCGACGCGAAATTCACCCCGCAGGACCTCAACGTCATCCTCCTTGTCGGGGGTTCGACCCGCATTCCCTGCGTGAAAAAGCTGGTGGCAGAGAGCCTTTCCGCCACACCGCACTCGCTCGTGGACCCGGATTTGACGGTTGCCCGTGGCGCCGCCATTCAGGCGGGATTACTCGAAGGAAGCCTCAACAACGCAGATCTGGTCTTGACGGATGTTTGTCCCTACACGCTGGGAACGTCGGTATTGCACAATGGTTTTCTTGAGAGACGGCTGGTGTTCGACCCGCTTATTCCGCGGAACACGACGATTCCTACCGAAAAATCAAAAATCTACATTCCATCGAGTGATTACCAGACTTCGGTGAGAATTGATGTGTATCAGGGGGATTCCACCAATCCCGATAACAACGAGCGGCTTGGCGATGTTCTTTTAACGGGTATTCCTCCGGCAAAGGTTGGCGAAGAGTCAATAGAGATAAGTTTCAGCTACGACATGAACGGGATCTTGCAGGTAAAGGGTAGCATTGTTTCCACAGGCAAGCAGGTTTCAGCCGAGATTAGCACCACCGGTGTAAAGGCGAAACCGGTTTTTGATTTGACAAAATGGGAAAAAGCAGACGGCGCACGCCAGTTTCGTCCGCTTGTCCGAAAAGCTGAAAAACAAATTGAAGCCGGCAATGATAAAACAGGCGAGATAGCGATCCTGGTCCGTCAGCTTAAAGAGGCGCTCTTGCTGAAAAACAAAAGCCAAGTCGAAAATCTGCGGGAAGAATTGCTGGAAGCGCTGGATGCGTTCGAGTCTCTGGGGTTTTTCAAATGAATCGCGCTTTTCAAAGTGAAAGCAAAGCTGAAACCGCCTATGGTGGGTTGAAATTTTTCAAATGAACAGAGATCTCGGCAGGTTCTACTATCGGCTCGCTCTCGGAGCGGCAGCTAGGCGGGATTTAAAAACTGCCCTTGCTTATGCGCATTATGCCTGTCTGTTGGATAGCGAGCATGAAGATGCGGCGAAACTTCTGGCGATTTGTCGGCACGAAACGGAAGCTCCGGATCTTGCTCTCGATCAGGTGCGCCAGCTTGCCGGACAGGAAAAATGGCTCGAAGCGGCGCAGGCAGCACAGGGCATCCAAGCGGTGCAAAAAACGCCGCAGCAAAGCGTTCGCCTACTCAAGATTCAAGGCTGCCTTTTTGCCATCGCGGGGCAAGATGCTCAAGCGAAAGCCTGTTTTGCCAAAGCGCTTGAAAAAGATGGCAGTGATCGGCTTGCGGCAAGCGTTCTTGCTGAACTTGGACGGCAAAAGAAGCCTTTCTTACCGGCACTGTGGGGGGTTGCCGTTACGAAGCTTGCGGGACTCAGACAGTCGAAAAAACCTTTGGGGAGATTCTGGTGAAAACCCCCGCAAAAAGTTATTATGAAACGCTGGAGATTGACAAAACAGCCGACAAGCAGCAGATAAAACGCGCGTATTTCACGCTGGTACGGCGGTATCAGCCTGACCGTTTTCCCGAAGAATTCAAGGAACTGCGCGCCGCTTATGAAACGCTCTTCGATGAAAAAAAGCGCGCCGAATACGACGAAATAGGCGCTTTGCCGAAGTTAGTCGCGCCGTTGTTTCACTATGCACAGCAGGCATACCGTCTGGGCAGGTATGACAAGTCGTCGGAGCTTTACCGCAAAATTCTGCAAACCCACCCCAAATTGCTAAAAATCCGCTCTGAATACGCCCTATCGCTGCTGGCGGAGGACAAACCCGGCAAGGCGATGGAACAGTGGGAAATCCTGTGCAAGGAGGACCCTTCCAATCCAAGCTATGCTCGGGAACTTGCCCAATCGTATGAAAATCGCGGCTGGCACAGAAAGGCGATTACCGAATACTTGCGAGGCATAGAGCTGGATAGAGGCTGTGCCCAATTCTGGACAGGATTGATCCACTGTCACGAGGATGCTAATGATATGGGGGAGGTAAAACGAATTTGCCTCGAGGCGTTCGAAATCTTCAAAGAAAATGACATGGGAACGGTCTCTCTCTATACTGTTATCTTCATGTCCTGCGGGATGGACGACAGGGTCGTCGGCAAGTGTTGTCTACAAAACGTTGTCCGCCTGATTCGACAAGGACGCATAGACACGCCGAGGAGTTTTGCCGAATACGCATTGTCTGGAATAATACTGATGGTGACGAAAGCCGAAGCACTTGAGTTTTTCCCTTTAGTTCTAGAAATTGCGGAACTGACGCCCCAATTGGACGATAGAATAAAAGAAATTCTTGCAGAAACAAAACTTCAATTAGAAATCAGAGGATTAGCAAGCGAGGGATTTTCCGATATATTTCACGACATCTTTGCGATACAGGTAAACGAGGAGAATTCCAAAGAAGCCCGGCTTGTCATGGCAGCCTTGGAATGGACTATACTTACGGAAAAAGCAATATTAAATCCGCAACTTGTCCGTTTGAAATCAAAATTCCCCGATCTCTACGAGCTGCACGAAACCTTTTTCGACGAAGCGCTCAGCACCACAAACAGAGAGAAACTGATACAGCAGCGCTTAAAACTGCTTGAAAAGCACCATCGCGTCCCTTGCGGGTTTAATGAAGCAGAAGCACCGCCCCCTCCAAAAATCGAAACGGTCCGCCGCTCGGAACCCAAAATCGGACGCAACGACCCCTGCCCCTGCGGAAGCGGCAAAAAATATAAAAAATGCTGCGGACGCTGAAGCAAGTCCCGCACTTGTACTGCTACATTTGGATCATCCCCAGCAACCCAAGCGACGAGGGCTTTTCGGACAAATTGGCTGGGCGTTTGGTTTCCCGCCTGACAGTAAAGCCTTGCGGAAGATTAGGTGTAGGGGGAAATAGCCCCCCCTTACTCTCTTACTCCCTCTTTAGCGGCGTTCCAGAAGCCGTCCATTGCGGGAAGGTTTTCGTGGGTCAGCTCGAGCCCGCGCTCTTTCATCGATTTTTCGACATGGCGGAACCGTTCGCAAAATTTGATGTTTGTACGTTGGAGCGCGACCGAGGGGTCTACTTTGAGGAAGCGGCAGAGGTTCACGGAGGAAAAGAGCAGGTCGCCAAGCTCCCCCTCCAGATTTGAGGAAGGCGCCGCGCCGCCCGCCCCTTCCCCTTCGGCGAGCGCCGCTTTCACCTCAGCTAACTCTTCATCTATTTTGGCAAAGACCTCCGTCGCATTATCCCAGTCAAAACCGGCTTTTGCCGCCTTTTTTTGCAGCTTACAGGCGCGGTCGAGGGGCGGCAGTGCGCGGGATACCTCGTCCAGCAGCGAATCCTTCGGCTTCCGCCCTTCCTGCTCAACCTTGATCTTCACCCAATTATCGAGGACTTCCTCCGAATCTTTTACTTTGACGGCGCCGAATACATGGGGGTGGCGGCGAATTAACTTTTCCGACACGCCCTCCAGCACATCGGACACAGAAAATGCCCCCTCCTCTTCATACATGTAGGAAATCATCACGGCGAGGAGGAATAAATCGCCAAGCTCCTCTTGAACGTGGGAGCTATCCCCCTCATCAATCGCCTCGATACATTCGTAGGTTTCCTCGATAAGACTGCCGCGCAGTGTCGAAGGGTTCTGCTCGCGATCCCAAGGGCAGCCGTCGGGCGCGCGCAGCCGCCGGATAATATTATATAATTGTTCAAATCTTTTTTTCATCATTTTTTTTCCTATGGCACCGCTGATTAAATCAAATTTATCCGCGAATACACGCTTATGTACACGAATAAATACTTATTATTCGCGTTAATTCGCGTCCTTCGCGGTTGAATTTCTTCATAAGGAAGCGTCTGAGGCGCCGCTATTTTGTCTTCATTACTTCCACGCCGTCCCATTGGGGGGCGGGGGGATTGGCAATATACGCGGTGCAACGGGTGATGATGTTCTCTGCGTTAAAATCGCCGGGGAGTATCGAGAGCACCTCTTCCAGTTTTTGCTTTGCCTCGGCGAATTGTTTTTTATAGAAGAGAAGCATCGCTTCGTTATGGAGTTTCCAGCCTTGAGTTTCCGCCTCGTTCAAAGTCCGGCGCACGGCAAATATTTTTATACCACGTGTTTTTCCCTTTACCGCAACAGTATCCAAAAGACGCGCCGGCACCTTCCCCTTCACCAGCATATAGAGGCTTTCAGAAATGAGCAACGTTTCGCGGTAGGTCTTCGTCAGCCCTTCAAGGCGGGAGGCAAGATTCACCGAGTCGCCTATCACCGTGTAATCCATCTTCCGCTCACTGCCAATATTACCAACAGTAACAAGCCCCAGATTTATGCCGATACCGATGTGAAACTCCGGCTTACCGAGCTTCTGTTGGTTTTCGTTAAAACCCTTGAGCGCGTCAATCATATCAAGACCGGAGAGCACCGATTGCAGCGCGTCGTCATCATGCTTAACCGGCGCCCCCCAAATCGCCATGATCGCGTCCCCTATATATTTATCAACCATGCCATTGTGATTCATGATAATATCAACCTGAGCCGAAAAATAACGGTTCAGCGAATTCACCAAGTCGTCTGGAGCGAGGCTTTCCGAAATTGTCGTGAACGAGCGTATATCAGAAAACAAAATCGCCAACTCGCGGTTTTCACCGACGAGCATCGATTCAGGGGAGGCAAAAAATTTATCGATTAAATCTTTGGGAACATATTTCTGAAAAATCTGCCGGATACGTTGTTCTTTTTTTCTTGCTAACACCGATTCGAACGCAAAGCGTTTTGTCTGCTTATATGCCCGCTCGAGGTCGCCAATCATCGCGTTGAAAGTCTGAGCAAGCTTCCCCGTCTCATCATTATACTCAACTTCGACACGGGAAGATAAATCCGCCGAGCCGATAATCGTGTTCATCGTTCTTATGATCTTGTTGAGCGGGCGGGTCAGCGCCTGCGAAAATATTAAGAGGAGGATGATTGCTAACAGCGACGCGGAGACGAGGGCGATAATCGTCTGTGTCGTAATAGTATCAACATCGTGGTAAAACGCCGTCCATTCTTCGGTCAAACAGATATACCAATCGAAAGGCGCGAAGTAAAATGATTTATACACCCGCTCCACGCCGCCAATGCTGCCGTTTCCCAAAAAATCACTCTTGCGGAGGAAGCCCGAACGCAACGCCGTTTTTTCCTCATAATTAAGCGCTATATCCTTCGTCGCCATGACCAGATTGCCGTCAGAATCGAGGGCGAAGATAAGCTCGGAATCCGAAAGGATGAGGCTACGCGAATACGAGGAGACTGCATTCTTCGCCGCATCGAGCATCTCGGGGCGGGTGCTGTAGCCGTTATCAACGAGGAGCCCCCACTGGTTATCAGCATATTTTTCAAGCTCATAGATTTTGAAACTGAGGAGCTCCTGCGCAAGCCGCGTAACCCCGTTAGTCGCCGAGAACCAGCCGGCAGCTTGGGCAAGCACCAGCGTGAGGATGAGGATGGGCAGCACAACAAGAATTATTTTGGAACGTATACGCATAGGCTGATTTTAACACAAAAAACCGCATGGAATCAATACCTGCAGCAACTCCCACGCTTGGACTGAATGCAAATTTACCTGATTGTGCGGCGGTATTCTCAGAAATATTCCATCGCGGGTTCCCGTGAAAATAGTGTTCGCTCCCAGGTCGAGCGCATTAAAATAGAAAAATCAAGAAAATCCGCAGATTTTGCGGATTGATACAGAAAAAAGTCTGCGAATAACGCGATGAAATCGCAAATTCATAATGAAATTTTATGATTATTCGTGTGCATTCGCGTCCAAGGGGAAGGCTTTCTCAGGCACGCGGCACAAGCGCCAACGCGCCCGCTGCCATTAGAGCTTTACTGTTAGCCAACAACCGTAGCACTTAACCGCAGGGGGAAAACGCCCTTTGTTCACTAACACGTTTCACAAAGGGCGGCAAGCAGTAACTTGCCATAAAGCCACGCGCACACAGTTTGCTCTGTTTTCCCGGCAATCTCATCATACTCGAATATCGAATTTAACTGTTCGAACGCGATTTTTATTTGCCATCTCAACCGATATAATTCCATTACCTGTTTCGCAGAAACTTCTTTCCCTATTGATGTTATCACAATGATATATTTATTATACTCTGCTTGAACATTACTTGCTTCCATCCCCTCCTTGGTTTTCTTGTTCTCTTGCTTTAGACAATCAAGCCCTTCGCGCTCGCTGCTTTTATCTTTCCTAATCGCGCAGATACGCAACGGAACGAGTTTCTGTTTTAATTTGCAAAACACCTCTAAATCGGCTGTTTCGCACGGTTTTAAGCCCCTTAAAAGCTGGACGAGGTCAATCCGCCCGCCGCTCCCATCATATAAGGTAAACGCCCCCGTTCGTAAACTTAGAACAAAACCGCTTAAGCTCTTTTTTAAATACTCTATCCCCAGTAACGTTCCGTATGCCCGGTCGCCTATTACGATATCATTTTTCCCGAAGCAGGTGAAATTACTAATCTTCTCGCCAATTTTACCGCACGTGAGTTGTACCGATTTAACGCACAACGTGAATAAATCAATACAGTAATGCAAACGATATAACTTTTTATTCGCCGCGCTGCCGCTTGATGCGTCTTCCGTAGCATCTATTACGCACACTCTTTTGTTACGCAGCCACTCAGGTTTGTCGACTAACAGTCCCTGCTTCCGGTAGATGTTTTCACATAACCAGTGCAGCCAATCAGCGCAATTTCTTATGCGCTTCCATACTGCTGATTTTACCATATTAAACCCGTCGATGTTCTGTTGGGCTATCGAGCTCGTTACTCCAAAAGACTTCCCGACGGTTAAATATAAAAAAACCAGCCGCAAAAGATCGGCTACCGTTTTTAGTTTGCGGGTTCGAGTAAAGGCTTTAAGTTCTCTTGCCTTCTCCTCCCAGCCATCCGGCATTAATGCCAGCAAATCCTCAAATTGATATTTTTCCTTATTCATACCCCATTCTACACCTTCTTTAGATGTTTTGTAAAGTACATACGTGGGGGGTGAAATTTTCGCTGGGTATTGACACCCTGTACTTTACTGTAAAGGCTTCCTGTTAGCAAGAAAACGCGTAGCCCACCCAATTGGTCCGGGAAGCCCTCACCGCTTGTGCAGGGGGAAGGCTTTCTCGGTCAGTAGCGCGCGCGCTTAAGCGCACGAGCTACTGCCATCCTTCTAGCCGCGCGTTTTACTGTAGGGGCTTCACTGTTAGGCGATAAACGCGTAGCCCACCCAATTGGTCGAAAAGCCCTCACGCGCTTGGGCTGTTGGGGATGACCCTAACGTAGCGGGGCGGGCGGGAAGGTTTGCCCTTGAACGTCTATAGCGACTTAGAAAAAATGTTAAAACGCTGACGCTGTATCCGCTTCGGTAAGGGGAAACGGCGTCTAGGGTCGGTAATTTGTCATCTATCTAGTGAAAGGGTGAACCTTCCCGCCCGCCCCGTCCCCGCGATTACAATCGTGGGGCAGAACAAGTGCGGGGAGTTGCAAAAGTGTGTTGGGCGGTTTATAATGCCTTATGCCGGACGACAGGAAGTTTTCAGTTTCTCAAATTACCGAACGCATCAAAAACTCACTCGAGGCTGAGTTTGGCTCGGTGTTGATTGAGGGCGAGATTTCTAACTGTAAACCCTATCCTTCGGGGCATATTTATCTGACGCTGAAAGACACGAACGCGGTTATTTCTGCGGTTATGTTCAAAAATTATGTCCGCTCTCTTAACTTTAAGCCGAAAGACGGGACGAGTGTGCTTGCTCACGGGAGTATTCAGGTTTACCCGCCTCGCGGGGGCTATCAGCTTGTTATTACTAAGATGGAGGAGCTTGATAAAACAGGTGATATTCTTGCGATGCTCGAGAGGCGCAAACGGCTCCTTGCCGGTGAAGGGCTTTTTGACGAAGAGAGGAAGCAGCCGATTCCGCGGTTCCCGTCGGTTATCGGCGTGGTTACGTCTCCGCGCGGCGCCGCTATTCGCGATATTCTGCAAGTCCTCGGACGGCGTGCTGCGGGAATCCGCGTGATTGTGCTGCCTGCGCCGGTGCAGGGGGAAGAGGCGGCGCCCCTCATCGCCCGCCGTATCGAGCAGGCAAATCAGTGGAAACTCTGCGATGTCCTTATCGTTGGGCGCGGCGGCGGCGCAATGGAAGACCTCCTCCCTTTCTCTGAAGAAGCTGTTGTGCGGGCAATCGCCGGCTCGAAGATTCCGGTCGTCAGCGCGGTCGGGCATGAAATTGATTGGAGTTTAAGCGACTTTGCCGCCGACCTCCGTGCGCCAACTCCATCGGCGGCGGCGGAACTTGTTTCGGAAAATCACGCCGAAACTCTCGCCGGCATCCGTCATTTTTCCGCGATGCTCCGCCAAGCGACGGAATCGCGGCTGGAACGGGCGCGCCTGCTCATCAGACCCTTCGGTATCGAAAATCTTGAACAACGCTTTCGTATGATACTGCAGCCGCGCCTCATCCGCTTTGACGACGCAAAAGAAGAACTCCTCGACAGTATGAGGGAAACGGTCGAAAACCGCCGCCGCCGTCTGGAGCTGCTCAAAACACGCCTCGAAAGCGCCAGTCCACGCGCTATCCTCGAACGGGGCTATTCCGTCGTCGTGAACACGTCAACCGGCAAGCTCCTCCGCCGCGCCGGCGAAGTGAAAGCAGGCGACCTGCTTTCAATACGCCTGCTTGAAGGCAGCGTGAGGGCACAGGCACTCGAACCTCGCGCCCATCACCTCAAATCGTATCCATCAAAATCAGCCCGGTAAGCTCCA
The DNA here is from genome assembly GCA_031290205.1 of Spirochaetaceae bacterium. Lineage (GTDB taxonomy): Bacteria > Spirochaetota > Spirochaetia > Treponematales > Breznakiellaceae > JAITXS01. The sequence continues at coordinate 5,240 of JAITNZ010000134.1, read as the reverse complement.
AAGAACAGCCCACGCAGAGACGCTAAATTGCTACACCCCGTGGCGCAACTCTTGACTATGCAGCATTTTTCCCTTAGAATTGAATCATGAACTTAAAAACACTTTTAACAAAAGATACTATCTGCCTTCATTTGAAGGGCAATGACAAGGAATCAATTATCAATGAGCTTTTGGATATCCTTGTCGCGTCCGGAAGGATTCGTGATAGAGAACTGGTCTATAGCGCGGTAATGGAGCGGGAAAAGAAGATGTCCACGGGCATGAAGCACGGCATCGCCATTCCACACGGCAAGACCGGCACGATTCAGGATCTTGTCGCCTGCATCGGTATTTCAGATAAGCCCGTTGATTTTGATTCTTTGGATGGGGATCCGTGTAGAATCTTTATTATGACGCTCTCTCCGCTCGAGAAAACCGGACCACATCTCCAATTTTTGGCGGAGATCAGTCTGCTTTTCAAAAGCGCCGAAAAACGCGCCGAAATTTTGAAAGCTACCAGCCCCGAAGAAGTTTTAAAAATCCTCGCGGACTAAAAATGGGTCGCGCTGCCCATTGGAATATTCGTTCTCAAAGCTTGCAAGGGGCGAGGTGTGCCCTTAAGGTGTTCATCCTCGCCTTGTTTTCTCTCTGCTCCTCCGCGTTGATTTTCGCTATTGACGGGGAGAAGGAGAAGGAACCTGAGCCTTTGAAAGCGCTTGTTTCCATTGACCAGGACCACATTCAAGAAAATGCAGGTTTCCTCCTCAGTATTCTTGTCAATCACGAGGAACCACTTGAAGTGCATCTAAGCCCTCCTGATTTTAATGGTGATTTTACGATGGATAGATTGCGTTCAGAGATACATATTATCAATGTGTCGCGGGAGAGCGCCGATAAATGGACGGAAATTGAACTTCTTCTTACGCCGAAAGCGGCGGGGAAGTTTATGCTTAGCGGATTTATGATTAGCACGCCTGGTCAAGTAATCTGGACGCAGCCAATCGAAATAACGGTTTATCCTGAAGAAAAAGACATTCCGCCGAAATTAATCTGGGACGGAGTAAAAAACATTCAACAAGGGCAAAGCGGCGAAGCCTACTTGCGGATGGTCGCCGGGGGAGCCGGCAAAGTTTCGCAGGATGGACAGGCGACCATCGCCGCGCCGAGGAATGCCCTCGTGGACCGGCTCGATATAAATAAAGATGACAAGTATGCCGGCATCGTTTTTCGAGTCCGCATTACGCCGCTTGAGGGGACAGAGATAAAACTGGAAACCGCAACACTCAAATATGGAAACTGGAAACTTGCTATTCCGCCTTTGAATATTCGCATTCTGCCTGAAAACAAAACTGCGGCGGCGCAAAATTATGCCAAAAAAGATTGGGATGGACGTTCGGTTTCTGTGCTGAACGGCGGACGGCAAAAGCGCCCCGAGCAGGGAAATCCGCCGCCGTTCCCTCAGTCCGGGACGCTTGAAAAAAGCATCTTTGCGCGAGCTCGCGATACCTATTTCAAAAATACGGTGGAACAAGCGCAATCATTTTGGGAGCAGGAACGCTATGCCGACGCGCTTGCCTTGCTTAGGCAGGGGGAGCGGGACAGTATCGCGGGGAATGATTTCGCCCACCTCCGCGCTGTTTGTGAAAAAACGCTCGGCATCGCGGTGATGGCAAATGAAAGCCGGAAAACACTCGTGTTCTTTCTATTTCCCGCAATCCTAGCGCTGTGCTTTCTCGCTGTTAAACTTTTATTTTTTCTGCATGAAAAAAGCGTCCGGCAGCAAAGCCCTGCACCATCCCATTCTCCATGGAAAAGCATAGTCGCGGCGCTGCTCCTTGCCGGCTTATGCATGTTTTTTCTTATCAATCGTCAATTTGATGCGGGCAACAGCGCGGTGATGAAGAGCAGCCCCTATTTCAATGTGCCCGAAACGGAGGAAATGGCCGCTGGTTTTTTAGAAGAAGGCACACCCGTCCGTGTTGTTACCAAAAGTTCAAACTGGATATATGTTGAATCTGAAACAGGCTCCGCCGGCTGGGTGGCTGCGGACAATCTGGTGCTCTACTGAATAAAAAGCCATGAGCTAGGCGACTGTGACGCGCTCGAAATGCACGCCGGCACTGTACACTTGCAATATAAAAGCATTTTTGCTAAAATTATATTAGGCATAACTAACATACACTGGTATTTCGGTCTAAGTTAGTTTTTTGCTATAATCTCATTCAAATTTGGCAGGTTTTGAAATGCAGTCTAATATATCCGTTGAAACGGGCGATCATATCGCACAGATAGAAAACATATTATTCAAGAAATTTGCAAAACCCAACGGCGACAATTATTTCATAGGAAACAAGGATATTGTTACAGGGCATATAAAGCAACTATCATTCCGTGAAAAAATATTTATAGAACAATTGGATTATAAATTCCGCTATCCTGTTTCAAAACGATACCACACTCAAGTACCATTTATAGAACTCCTCTATTTTGACTGTGCAAAAATAGTAAATCGTGTTAACAGCTTCGTGGAAACTTCGATAAATGCGGGAATTCATATTTATCTGAATACAGGCGATGCGGGAGAACTTGTTTTTTTACCTGATATACCAATGAAAGGTATCAGAATCATTGTATACGAAAAATTTTATAATTGTGATTTAAAACAAAGATTTCCTTACGATAGTTTAAATATTGATAATGTAAAACAATTTGCTAATGAAAATCATTCAAATCCCGAATTACAACTTATATTCAGCCAAATTAAAAAAGGTATAGAATTAGGAATTCGGTCTGAATTATTTTACGAAAGTAAAGTAAGCGAACTCCTTTTTCTGATTAGCTCTAAAAACAGCCATGTATTTTTCCAAACGCAAAACCATAAACATAGATTGACAAACAATGACTTGTCTTTAGTAAATAAAGCAAAATCCATGATAGACAATAATCTTTCTCGGAACCCAAAAATCAATACCATTGCGAAATTTACAAATATTAGCCCCGCAAAATTGCAGCTTGATTTCCAATCCGTCTTTAACTGCACAATCCACGAGTATGTACAAAAGGCGCGTATGAGCGAGGCATTGCGAATGATTGAAAATACCGATGCCCCATTTTATAAAATAGCAAAAGAAGTAGGTTGTAAGAACCCAAGCCGTTTTGCGGAGATTTTCAAGTTTACCTTTGGAGTATTGCCCTCGGATTACCGGAATTCACACCGGAAATAATATACGCCCTGCAAAAAAAACCGAATGTTTTTTGTTATATCTTTATGCGATATTGGTATAAAATATTTTTTTCTGGCAGATTATTATTTTATATTGATATAATTTACGTGGATTTAACGTTTTTTCACCGATAATTTATAAAAAACATTTTGAATAAAGCTTGACATTGGAGCTGCTATGCATATAATTCATCTTGTTAGTCTTAACTAATAAAATACATTTATTGGAGGTTCTTTATGATTAAAGAGAACTGTTTTAATGGTACCATGGGTATCAAAGTTTCGGGCAAAATACCCTTCCCCGAAAAAATGCTAAGCTGGCGGACGCGAGGGCGTAAGCTGTTGGTTGGACTTGTTTGTCTCTTTGTTGGTTTTATAATTAGCGGCTGCAACAATGACCCTGAGGATATTTGGCTTGCAAGAAAAGCCAATCCATTCCTTGGCAAATGGGAGGCGGCTATTCCTAGTATGGGCGGTGCAATACTCCAATTTGATTACAAAACCGATGGAACTTTTGAAGCCGAATTTATGGGACAAACTATGACCGGCGGCTATCTTGTTACTGGTAACCAGATGTTCACCTATTTGAGTTTTGAGGGTATCGCTGAGTATTCTTTTAAGGTAGTGGATAATAATACGATAAGCGTAACGGAATGGGAGGACGGAGCGCCAGAGGGTACCACGTCTTTTATCAGGACTGCTAACTATTGGGGAAACTGGGAAACGGTGATGAGCAATTCTTTCCTTGGCAAATGGAACTCGACAATTCCCAGTATGGAGAATGCAGCAATCCATTTTGATTATAAACTTGACGGAACCTTTGACTGGTCTATGGACGGGTTTGGTGTTGGTGTGGGGAGTTATTTTATCCTTAATAGCGTGGAAGTACCAACAGAAACTGAAGGGGGAACCGAGACTGTCAACATCATGGTTTCATATCTGGGCTTTGAAGGCGCCGCCGGCTATACCTTTGTGGTAACAAATGACAATACCATTGCCGTAACAGAGATTGAATCTTTTGGCGAGGGTGGTGTAATAAATGCAGGTAGTACGACTAATTTTGTGCGCGTCGTGGAATAGCAAATTACACCACGAAGTTGCAGAAGAATTTTAACTACAGACCTCACGAACCACACAGACATAATATTATACTATTCTGCTTCGTCTGTGTGGTTTATTCGCAGTGGGGTTTAATACCCCGCAGCTTGCTGCGGGGATTTTTTATTCTTTGAAAGAAAACATGGACAGCTTCGGAAAATATATATTTAAGAACGAGATGGCTCAATATGTTCCGTGGGCGGGTGCTGTCCGAATTAAAACAATACAAAAACAAAATATATCCTGCCGGACTGGTGAATCTATATACCTATATTACGAACAATATCAATAAAAAATCGCTTAGTGTTTGTGTGTCCTGCGCCACGCCATGAACGATTAGCCGCGACATCGCCCTTGCGGGCGCGTTCATTGGGCGGGGAATTAAATCCCAGGAGAACGAATCGCCCTTCTCTTATCAAGGGCAAGGCTGAAAGTGCCTCAGGCACTGCCTGAGGCGGATTAAAGATTTCATCTTGAGGTCTTCGTTCATGCGGCAATTATTACGCAATGTGTTTCGGACAAGACACTAGCTCTGCAACGCGATAAAATCCTTAGGCGATTCGAGGAGGCTCACCTGCTCGCCGTTCAGTTCAAGCACATAGAGACCGCTTTTCTGCGCATAGGTGCGCACTTCGGGGGAAACTACTCCGCCAGCTATTGCCCCCAGGAGTTTTTTCCCGCTTATTTCCCCGAGCGAATATTCCCGCATTAACTCTATGCGTTTAAGGTGGTGTTTTACGTCGTCTTTGTCCGGTTCGCGTTTCACCTCCACCGACATAGCCCATTCGTTATCTAAAAGCAAAATGTCGATTTCGGTAACCGGTTGCTTATTTTTATCTAAAATTTTGATACGCTGGGAAATCCTGTTGAAGTTGTATTGGGGGAACTTTTCCCAGAGTCTTGATGCCATGAGTGTTTCGATAAGATCGCCCAGCGACCG
>JAITNZ010000064.1 GCA_031290205.1 Spirochaetaceae bacterium | reverse complement strand
CCCCCCCCCCCCCCCCCCCCCCCCATGCGATTTAACAAGCTCAAGTCAAAAAATCACTCTGTTTTGTACGTTTATCACTATTGTCAGCGGCGCGAACAGGGGCAAAATCGCGCTGTTTTTCAGCTTTCTGCGGCAAAAACCCCTGTTTTTATGCTAGAAAAGCGCCATATTTCGAGGAATGTTTTTTTCATTAGGAGGATAAAATGAAAAACAAAATTATCCAATTTGCAGTCGGGATCGTTTCGCTCATCGTGTTCGCGCTGGCTCTTGCCTCTTGCGAAGTTATTGCGGCAGGGACGGAGGCGGCTCACAACACCGAGACGGTGTGGCTTCACCTGATTCCGGGTGTGCCGTTCAAGGGCGAAGACGGGGTATTGACGGCAGAACTCGCGCTCGACTTTAGCAGGGCGATTGACGGGCTGGAAACCGGCATGAGTGAGGAAGCCTTAAAAGCGCTCATCAAGATTGAGTTTGAAGATGCTGAAGTTGGAGCGGAGGCAATGCGGGCGATACAGGTCGAGAAGTTCGCCGAGTCGTTTTACCGGCTTACCGTCATCAATGTTCCCGGCGCCGTCGGCGTCGCAAAAATAACCGTGAACAGACCCAACATCACGCCGTCCTTCCGCCTCTGGTCATTCGACGGGCAGATCATCCCCGATGAAGAGGGACCGGCTATGCAGAGCTTTAGCTTCGCGGCAGGCGGCGTCAATTCAGGTCTTAGCGCCCCGGCAAGCGGCTTCATCGACCAAGAGAATAGGACGGTCGCCGTTACGCTGCCTGAAGGGTCTACGCCCGTCAATTTGACGCCGACAGTTGCCACCACCGAGGGCAGCAGCTACACTCCGCACGGCGCACTGGACTGGACGGAATCCCAAACATTTACGGTTAGCTCTGACACAGACCCTTCGAAGAAAAAGGAATACACGGTTACCGTGACCGTCCAGACATCCAGCACGGCGGCAATCACGGGCTTTCAGTTTAGAAAAGCGGAGAATCCTACACTGAGCGTCGATTCCGTGAGCGGCGAAATAAACGAGGCGGAGCACACCATCACCGTGACGGCGCCTTACGGAACAAAGCGCAGTGCGCTCGTCCCTCTTATCGCTCATACCGGCGCAAGTATCGCGCCCGATAACGACTCGACGGCGCGGGACTTTAGTTCACCGTTTACCTATACCGTGACGGCAACCGACGGCACGACGCATGTTGCGTATCTGGTAACGGTGAATCTGGCGGCGTCGCCGCAATACAGCGATAACATAGCTGAACTTGCCACTCTTTCGGCGTATTATGTAAGCCTAAACGGCGCCGGAGCGAGAGACGGCACTAATTGGAACCATGCGGTGAACCGGTGCAAGCTCTATGAAGTGCTCCTCAAGGCGCAGGATGTAGCGACAGCACAGGCTCCGGTAAGCGTCTATGTGGCGGCGGGAACCTATATCGCGTGGTCTACGGGCAACAACGACGCGCCCACCGACCGGGCGCTCAGCACCTTCACCCTTGGTAGCAACGTCAAAGTCTACGGCGGCTTTGCAAACGGACTTTCGGGAACGGTGAGCGAAACCGATATGAGCGACAGGGCGGCGCGTTTCAGCACCGACGATATCGGCGCAGGCGGCAGCCTTGGTTACGGCACCATCAAGGCGGATTATGCCGACTACGAAACGATCCTCAGTGGCGACCTCGACGTTGATGATGTCTACGATTCCGACACGGGCTTCCTCACCGAAAACTATGAAGGCAACGCGATGCATGTAGTTACTGGCGGCGGCGCCGCAGCAGATGCCGCAACGGTTCTGGACGGCTTCACCATTAAAGGCGCTTATGCTGATAGCGGCTATGCTTGGACGACCGATAACGATAAAGGCGGCGGCATCTACAACGAAGAATCATCATCGCCAACTCTGAACAACCTAACTATTACGGGCAATCGTGCACATGGTGTTGGCGGCGGTATCTACAACCACTTCTCATCACCAACAATGAGCAACATGACCATAATGGGTAATCAGGCAAGCAATGGCGGCGGCGGTATCTCCAACCACTTCTCATCACCAACAATGAGCAACATGACCATAATGGGTAATCAGACAATCGACGACAAGGGTTGCACTGGTTGCGGTGGCGGCGGCATATTGAACGGCTTCTACTCCACTGCCATCCTTACCAACGTTACCATTGTGGGTAATCATGCCTTCGGCGATGGCGGCGGCATGAAAAACGCCGACGAGGCTATTGCAATCCTTACCAACGTTCGCATTGTGGGCAATACGTCAGATGGTATCGGAAACTACAACGGTGGCGGCGGGATATACAACTACGGCTACGCCAATCTCTTTCTGACCAACGTTATCATCACGGGCAACAAGGCAATAGGCAAAGGCGGAGGTATCTACAACTATAATCAGTCAAGAGCCACCCTTACCAACGTGACTATTGCTGGTAATCACGCCGCCAAAGGCGGCGGCTTGTATAGTTATTCTGCTACAACTGCAAACATCAGGAACAGCATCGTATGGGGGAATACATCAGACTCTGGAGTTCAGGTTATCAACGATAATTCTTATTATGCAGTATCCACAACATGGACCTACAGCCTCGTGCAAGGTTCCGGCGGCGGCAGCTGGAACTCCAGCTTCGGCACCGACGACGGCAACAACATCGACTCCGACCCCGTTTTCGTAACATCGGTAGCTGCCTCCAGCGCCCCCACCAGTGCCGGCAACTACCGACTCCAAGCCGGTAGCTCCGCCCTCGACAAGGGCAGCGACAGCCTCTACGACCAAGCCGCCCCCGACGGCTGGGAAGCCAACACCGGACTTAGCTGGAGCACAACCCTTAGCAAAGACCTTGCCGGCGCCACGCGCATAAAGGGCGGGCATATCGACATAGGCGCGTATGAGAAACAATAAGCTTCAGCAAAAATTGCTAATTGCTTGGGGGGAACTTGGATAATTTCGCTAATTAGCATAGAATGTCTGTGCGTCCATGACAGGACACGCGCACTTTTTACCTTCTGTTTGATACGATGGCGGGGGCAGAATAAACGCATATTGGAGGAATTATGTCAAAAATTGAAGAAATCAGCGCGGCTGTTGCCGCAGGAAAAGCAAAAATTATCGGGGGACTCGTGCAAGAGGCGTTGAACAAGGGGATAGCCCCGCTCGACATTTTGAACATTGCTATGATGGGGGCGATGGGCGAGGTCGGCGAAAAATTCAAGACGGGCGAAATTTTCGTGCCGGAGATGCTTATCGCGGCGCGGGCGATGAAAGCCGGCGTCGAAGTGTTAAAGCCAAAGCTCTCCAGCGAAGCGCAGGCGGGGCTTGGGAAGTGCATCATCGGCACCGTTGCCGGCGACCTCCACGACATCGGGAAAAACCTCGTCGGCATGATGATCGAAAGCGCCGGTTTTACGCTCATCGACTTAGGCGTTGACGTCAAAAACGAAGTATTCATTGAAAAGCTCAAGGCAAACCCCGACACAATACTCATCGCGCTTTCCTGCCTGTTAACGACAACGATGCCGGCAATGAAGGATGCCGTTGCCGCGATAAGGGGCGCCGGTATAGTCGGGAAAATCATCGTCGGCGGCGCCCCTGTAACCCAAGCCTTTGCCGCCGAAATCGGCGCAGACGGCTATGCCCCCGATGCGGCAAGCGCCGCAACTCTGGCTAAGGAAATTATTGCGTGAGGTATGCGGAAAGAATGATACGACGCCAATGGGATTTTTCCCCCGCCGCTCCGCCGCTGTTTCTTGCGGGGGCGTTGTTTTTCGTTTTCGCTTCGTGCATAGCCGCGAGCGAAAAGGCGCAACCGCAACTGCAGTCCCGCGAATTTTTTATCACGAGTATGGGCGGAGCAAAAATAAGCGTCAAAGCCGAGCTTGCCCGCTCGGTCGAAGAACGAATGAGCGGGCTCATGTTCCGCACAAAACTCCTTGACGGGCAGGGGATGTTCTTCATATTTCCCAACGACAGAGTGCTGTCATTCTGGATGAAGAATACGCTCATCCCCCTTTCGATTGCCTTCATCGCCAAAGACGGAACGATTGCCGAGATACACGATATGGAGCCGGGACAGCTCCGTTCTGTTCAATCAGGACGCTCACTCCGCTATGCGCTGGAAGTTCCGCAGGGCTGGTTCAAACGCGCAAACATAGTCGTAGGTGATAAGATAAACACCGATGGCTCGCTATAAGCTATGGGCACGTCTAATAACTAGGGGCAGGCAAGATTGTGCCGGATTTGTCCGCAGATTGAAGCCCAAAAGCGCTAGTCTAATGGGTTTATGTCGAGCATTTTGGGCAAAAATATGCGGGCAAAGGCGGTGCAAGATTGCCGCGCATGAGTTGTTAGACGTGCCCCTAAGGCTGTTTTACTTAAGTAGTTACTACTCAAGGAGATGCTCTTGAAGATAAAAATCTGCGGGCTCTTCCGCGATGAAGATATTGATGCGGTGAACGAAGCGCTCCCCGATTATATCGGCTTTGTGTTCGCCGAAAGCCGGCGGCAGGTTTCGGAGCGGACGGCAACACGGCTGCGCCTGAAGCTTGCAAAAGAGATAATCCCCGTCGGCGTTTTTGTGAACGCCCCCCTTGACGATATAGCCCGCCTCTACGACGAAAACATCATCAGCATAGCCCAGCTGCACGGGGACGAAGACGACGAATACATAGCGCGCCTTAAAGAACGCGCCGCTCTGCCGGTGATAAAGGCAGTCCGTATGGGCACGACGGCGCCGACGGCGGCAGCCCCTTGCAAAAACGCCGACTATATCCTCCTCGACAGCAGCGCCGCCGGGTCGGGAAAGCCCTTCGACTGGTCGCTCCTCAGCACGCCCCTCGATGCGGTGTTCTTGGCAGGCGGCATCAATCGTGATAACATAGATGAAGCTATCCGCCTGAACCCATTCTGCATCGACATTTCAAGCGGCGCCGAAACAAACGGCATGAAAGACCGGATGAAGATTGCGCAGCTGGTGAGGAGAGTGAGGAGGGATAGGAAGAGGGGTTTGGGGTATGGGGTATGGGGGAAGACAGGTAGCGGGTTTTAACCTTGTGATATGCAAGAAGAGAATACTGCGTTAGCAATAAGTTAGGAACGAGTTGGGAACGAATGAGGAATGAGTGAGGAGTTAGCAATGAGAAGTGAGGGATGAAGAAAGATTTCGGAGTGTAATCTTTCCCCATACCCTATACCCCATACCCCATACCCCCCTTCTTCAATATGGAGCAAAAACATATAGCAACGCCCTTTTCAAAGTGAGGGCAAGGAAGTAAAAAAATGAAATCTGGACGATTTGGCGATTTTGGGGGGCAGTATATCCCCGAAACATTGATGAACGAAATCATCAATCTTGAGAAGGCGTATACTCACTATAAAAATGACCGCGCATTTAATGCTGAGTTGCACTGGCTGCTGAAAAATTATGCAGGGCGCCCTTCGATACTCTACTATGCCGAAAAGATGAGCCGCGATCTTGGCGGTGCAAAAATCTACTTGAAGCGCGAGGACTTGAACCATACCGGCTCGCATAAAATTAATAATGTGCTTGGGCAGACCCTCTTAACAAAGAAGATGGGGAAGACGCGGATTATCGCCGAAACGGGCGCGGGACAGCACGGGGTGGCGGCGGCGACGGCGGCGGCGCTGCTCGGGCTTGAGTGCGAGATTTTCATGGGCAGGGAAGATACCATCCGGCAGGCGCTCAACGTGTACCGGATGGAGCTGCTTGGCGCGAAGGTCAACGCCGTGATGTCCGGCACCCAGACGCTGAAGGATGCGGTGAACGAGACGATGCGCGAATGGGTCTCGCGCGTTGCCGATACGCACTATGTCCTCGGCTCGGTGATGGGACCCCACCCGTTCCCCATGATGGTGCGCGATTTTCAGAGCGTCATCGGGCGCGAGGCGCGGGAGCAGATTCTCGCCCTCGAAGGAAAACTCCCTGCGGTCGTGCTTGCCTGCGTCGGCGGGGGGAGCAATGCCATCGGGATGTTCTACAACTTTATAGGCGACGCTGGCGTCCGCCTGATAGGCTGCGAGGCGGCAGGTGAAGGCATCGACACGGAAAAGCACGCAGCGACGGTAAGCCGGGGGAGCATCGGCGTCTTTCACGGGATGAAGTCCCTCTTCTGCCAGAATGACGAGGGGCAGATTGCGCCCGTCTATTCGATTTCCGCCGGGCTTGACTACCCGGGCATAGGTCCCGAACACGCTCATCTGCACGAAACAGGGCGGGCGGAGTATGTGCCCGTTAGCGATGAGGAGGCGGTGAGCGCCTTTGAATACCTCGCGCGCTGTGAAGGCATCATTCCGGCGGTGGAGAGCGCCCACGCCGTCGCCCACGCGCGGGTGCTCGCTCCGACACTTGACAAAGATGACGTGATGATCATCTGCCTATCGGGACGTGGCGACAAAGACGTCGCCGCCATCGCCCGCTATCGTGGAAAGACGCTGAGTGAGTGATGGTATCCGTCAAATTGACGGATACAAGAGAACCGCCCTTTCACTGGGATAGACGACAAATTTACCGGCAGTTCGTGCAGCGCAAGGTCTCTAAAAAGCTTTTTTTATCGTGCGCGTTAAAAAAAGCGGAACCGGTGATAAGGATATCTGCGCCTGCGTTGCGGGCAAGAGGGGCATTGGCTTCGTTAATCCCTCCATCAACAGAAATTAAGAAATTCAGATTGCGTTCTTTGCGGATACGCATAAGCGTTTCAATTTTTTCAAAACAGGGCATGATGATTTTTTGCCCGCCCGCGCCGGGGTTCACCGTCATAATTAATACGAGCTCAACGAATTGCAACATACAATCAATGAGCGAAACCGGTGTTGAAGGCACGATGCTAATACCGCACTTCTTCCCTAAGTTATGGATTTCCTGCACCAGACGGTGCTGGTGTATTGAAGCTTCCGCATGAAACGTAATATAGTCCGCGCCGGCGTCGGCAAAAGCGGCAATATGCTTTTCGGGCTCTTCAATCATAAGATGAACATCGAATGGGATTTTTGTAAAGACGCGTAAATCGCCGATCATCTTTGGTCCGAATGTAATCGCAGGAACAAAACGCCCGTCCATTACATCAGCATGAACCCAATCGGCGCCTGCATTTTCTATCTCGCGAACGGCGCTTCCCATATTGGAAAAATCAGCGCTTAAAATCGAAGGAGCGATAATAACCTTGTCCATTTTGATTTGTTCCCTTAATTAATCCCCTGTTATAAAACTTTCTTGTGCGTCCGACAGGGCTCGAACCTGCAACAACTGGCTTCGAAGGCCAGGATTCTATCCAGTTGAACTACGGGCGCAATACACTCTCAATCTACTGTAAACAAACAATTCATTCAAGGTAGGCGCGAGAAGGGGCAGCAATTACGAATTCGAAAATTAACCACGAACGGCACGAACCACACGAACAAATTGCGCACAATTCTCACGATTTCTGCCTTGTTTATCACCATTATTCATATTCTATTTCGTCTTCCGTTCGTGTTGTTCGTGCCGTTCGTGGTTGAATTCGGAATCGCTGGGGGGAGAGGCGGGGGTAGAGGAATTTTTGAAACCATTGCGGGCATCAAATTTTGGTACTACTC
>JAITNZ010000194.1 GCA_031290205.1 Spirochaetaceae bacterium | reverse complement strand
TTGCTTAGGAAATGGGCGCTTGTTATCTATTGAGCTTTCCCCGCCCCCCGCTTGGGTTGGGGGGCGTTGCGGGGGGTATCCCCCCGCAGAGGGGGTAGCGCCAGACCGCCCAGCGGGCTGGCGCGTAGGGGGAGACTTCCCCCTCCTCCCCATTACCACCCTCGTCGAAAAGCCCTCCCCGCTTGGGCTGTGGGGGAATTTGCTGACGTAGACGGTCGGGGCGGGGGAGGATCATCAGAAAAATTCGCTGGTATGCAACTTTAGTCGGCTATGTGCCGACATTCGTAAATGCTTTTCCTAAGTGGCGGAAAATGCGTCCGACGAGGTGAAGTACTTGCTTAGGAAATGGGCGCCTGTTTTCTGATGAGCCTTCCCCGCCCCGACCGTGCCCGCGATTTTAAAAATCGCGGGGGCAACACAAGTGGGGGAGTTGCTGCAGGGCTCTTGACCTTTTTACGACATAATGTATACTAGATTTAATGCGGGAATAGCTCAGTGGTAGAGCGCCACCTTGCCAAGGTGGATGTCGCGGGTCCGACTCCCGTTTCCCGCTGGAGGCAGAAAACTGTCAAAACCCGCACATGGTTGCGGGAAAATTTAAATGCAAGAGGAAAAAAGTGATAGGAACTCACGAGATTCAAAGGCTGGAGCATTCAGTCATAAAATTGACGATTAAGCTGACAAAAGACGAAGTCCGCGCGGAATATAACAAATATTTGAAAGATACGCTCAAGGACTTGAGCCTTCCGGGCTTCAGACGTGGCAAAGTGCCCGTTGCTGTGTTTGAAAAGAAAGCGGGTCCCGCCATAAAAGAGGATGTTTTAAATCACATAGTCGGCGTTAATGTGACTGAACGGATGAAAAGCGGCGAAATTTCGCAAGAGGATATGCCGCTAGGCAATCAAGATCCGCAGCTTGACGGCGAACCCAAGCTTGACCTTGACAGCGATCTTGAGTTTTCCGTCCACTATGACGCAGCGCCGCAGTTTAAGCTTGTCCAATGGGAAGGTTTTGAAGTGGAAATTCCCGATTGTGAAGTGGACGACGAGGATGTTCAGCATGAGCTCGAGAACTTACGCGAGCGTAACGCCGTTGTGATGGATAGGGACGATACGGAACCGGCGCAAAAGGGCGATGTCGTTACGATAGATTACAGCGAATGGGAAAACGGCGCGGTAGTTGAAAGCACGAAGCGCGATAATTTTGTCTGGACGCTGGGAACTGGCGCCAATTATTTTCAGATTGATGATGAAATTGTCGGCATGAAGAAAAACGAGACGCGTGATTTGGTAAAAACCCTGCCCGATGATTTTGAGGACAAGGAATATGCCGGTAAGACGAAAAATATACATGTCAAGCTGAAGGGAATTAAAGAAAAAAAGTTGCCCGATTTGGACGATGATTTGGCTCAGGATGTCGATGAAAAATTCAACACACTTGACGACTTAAAGAAAAATGTGCGTGAGCAGCTTGAAATGAGGCTCTCTGATTTCCTCGCGGCGGCGAAGCAGGATGCTCTCTTAAGCAAAATCATCGAGGCAAATCCGATAGAACTGCCGGAAACGCTGATTACTGCTGAAATTGTGAATAGTTACCAGAAGATGAAGGGCGGCGCATCGGTGACGCAGGATGAAATCGAAAGCTTTTTCAAAAAAACCCCCAATATTGCCGAGATGTGGCGTCCGAAGGCGGAGAAACATCTCCAGAGCGGCTTCATTATCAACGAGTTGCTCAAACTTCAACAGATTGAGGTAACGGAAGAGGACAGAGAAGAGCAGATTGAGCGCTATTCGAAGCAGTCTGGAACTCCTGTTGAACAAATCAAAAAAATCATTGCGGAAAATCCGCAACCCAATAACATTGATAGTGCGGTTAAGGAACGAAAGATTTTCGAATTACTTGAGGCGAAAAACACGGTTACTAAAGGTCAAAAAAAGAAGTATCTGGAATTATTTCCAGAAAAAGAGTAGATTATCAGTATGAATGAAAAAATGAATACGCTTGTTCCCATCGTTGTCGAGCAAACGGGAATGGGCGAGCGCGCCTATGATATTTATTCGCGTCTCTTAAAAGACCGAATAGTCTTTCTCGATGGTGAAATCAATGATTTGACTGCCGATTTGATTGTCGCCCAGCTCCTCTTTTTGGACGGGCAGGACACCGAAAAGGAAATAAGTCTTTACATCAATTCGCCCGGCGGCTCGGTTATGGCGGGGCTTGCAATTTACGACACGATGCAGCATGTTAAGTGTGATGTGCAGACGATCTGCGTCGGGCAGGCGGCAAGCATGGCGGCGCTGATTCTGGCAGCCGGCGAAAAGGGTAAGCGGATGGCGCTGCCTTCATCACGGGTGCTGATTCACCAGCCTTGGGGTGGCGCGCAGGGGCAGGCGCGCGACATCGGAATTCAGGCGAAGGAGATACTCCGCTTGAAAAAACTCACTATTGATTATTTTGCAAAACATACGGGGAAAGAGCCGGAAGAAATTGCAAAGGATATGGAGCGGGATTTTTATATGCCGGCGCAAGCCGCCGTTGATTATGGCATTGCTGATAAGGTTTTAGTGCGTTCAGAAAAAACTGAAGATAAGGACTAGCGGGAGGGCGGTATGGCAAAATTGAGATCGGGCGCTTCAAATGCCGAAAGGATTTGTTCGTTTTGCGGCAAGAGTGATGGGATGACGAAGCGGCTTATCGCCGGACCGGAAAATATTTTCATCTGCGATGAGTGTGTTGAAGTATGCCGGAAAATTCTTACCGAAGAAGAGCACGATATTACGATGCAGTTTACCGCCGACATTCCCCGTCCGGTGGATATTAAAGAGTATCTTGACCAATTTGTCATTGGGCAGGAAAATGCGAAGAAGGCGCTTTCTGTTGCCGTCTACAACCATTACAAGCGGATTGCCAATCCGGCGGCGACCGCCGATGATGTTGAAATTGAAAAATCCAACGTGCTGCTCATCGGTCCAACGGGCACCGGCAAGACGCTGCTGGCAAAGACGCTTGCCCGTAAGTTGCGGGTGCCGTTTGCCATCGTTGACGCGACGACGCTTACCGAAGCCGGGTATGTCGGCGAAGATGTCGAAAACATCCTTTTAAAGCTGATTCAGAGCGCCAACGGCAACATTAACAGCGCCGAACGGGGCATAGTCTACATTGACGAAATCGACAAAATCGGGCGCAAGGGCGAAAATGTATCGATTACGCGGGATGTGTCCGGCGAAGGCGTTCAGCAGGCGCTCTTAAAGATCATCGAGGGGACGGTCGCCTCGGTGCCCCCGCAGGGCGGGCGGAAACACCCGAATCAGGAGCTGATTCGCATCAATACGACGAATATTCTCTTTATCTGCGGCGGCGCTTTTGTCGGGCTCGATAAGTATATCGAAAAGCGCATCGTCGAACATCCTATGGGCTTCGGCGCCGACCAGCACCGCACGAAAAACCGGAGCATGAAAGACCTCTTCGACAACCTGCACCCCGACGACCTTATCCGTTATGGCATGATCCCTGAATTTATCGGGCGCTTGCCCATCACCGTCTCGCTTGAAGAGCTGAAAGTTGACGACCTTAAACGGATAATCACG
Source organism: Spirochaetaceae bacterium (assembly GCA_031290205.1). Lineage (GTDB taxonomy): Bacteria > Spirochaetota > Spirochaetia > Treponematales > Breznakiellaceae > JAITXS01. Next base: position 3,379 of record JAITNZ010000194.1, on the reverse strand, counting down.
GAGCCGAAGAATGCGATCATCAAACAGTATCAGGCTTCGATGGCTTATGATGAAGTCGAGCTTGAATTTACTTCGGACGCGGTGAATTCGATTGCGGAAACGGCGATTAAGCAGAAAACCGGCGCCCGCGGGCTGCGCGCCATCGTTGAAAAATTGATGACCGACATTATGTACGAGATTCCGTCGAAAAAGAACATCAAGCGTGTGGTGGTAACCAAAGATTCTGTCGAAAAATCCGAACCGCCCGAAGTATTCGAGCTTGCCAAGTCGGCGTAGCGCCGCTGCTCAGTGTCCTGGACACAATTCCATGAGTTCCCCAAAAATTGTCCTTTCCGCTGATATAGGCACCTCGTCGCTTAAGGCGGGTTTTGTTGATATTGGCGCGGCTGCATCGGGGCGCCCCCGCCTGCTTGCCTTCGTCCGCGAGCCTTATCCGCCTGAGATTTCGCCTGAACTTGTCGAAGGGCGGCATGTAAAACTTCCCTGCACCGAGTGGGAGAGTGCGTTCAGGCGGGCGCTCGCCGCGCTTTTCGGTAAGCTTCCTGACGCGCATATCGAAGCAATCTGCATTTCAGGCAATGGTCCCACGCTCGTGCCTGTTCAAAAAAACGGCAGTGCGGCGCTGCCACTCTACTGGTTCGGCAAAACCGAAACGCCCGCAGGCATGAAATCATTTTTTCTGCCTCATGTTTTGTGGTTCATGCACAAATATCCCGCTCAGTATGAGCAGACGGCTGCGTTCTACTCCTGCCAGGAGTGGCTTGCAACCCGTCTGGGGGCGGCGCCCGTTACGGTGCTGCCGACTCCCGCCTACACGCCTTACTATTGGGATGAGCCGCAATGCGCGGCTGCCGGCGGGGGGATTGCCGGCGGTAAATTGCTACCCTTTGCCCCGCTCGCCAGCATCATCGGGAAGACCTCGCCGGAAGCCGAGCGCCGCTTTGGCTTGAAGCAGGGCATCCCCATCGTTGCAGGCGGTCCCGACTTCGTCATGGCGCTACTCGGCACGGCGACGGTTAAGCCCGGTTTGGTCTGCGACCGCGCCGGCTCCTCGGAAGGAATCAATGTCTGTCTAGCCGGCAGCGGGGGGGATGGGGTGGCGGGAAAAAATCCGCAACTGAGGCTGCTCCCCCACCCGATTGACGGCTTATGGAATGTCAGCGTCGTCCTGCCCGAATCGGGGAGCATTTTTGAACGCTGGCGCGATGATAACGGGTTTGCGGATAAAAAGTATGACGAGTTGCTCGCCGAATTGATACCCGACGGTGCCAGACACTTTTCTTCCTCTTTTTCCAATGCTGATGTCCACCCCGTGCTGTTGCAAATCGCGGGACAGGTGAAGGGCGCCGTCGACAGCTTGAGGGCTGCCGGCATCCCCGTGTCAGAGATGCGGCTTTCCGGCGGGCAGGCGAAGAGCCCGCGCTGGAACAAACTGAAAGCGGCAATCTCGAACACCGTGTTGCTTGCCCCCGAAATCCTCGACGGTGAGCTTACAGGCAACGCCGCCGCCGCGATGCTCGCCCTTGGCGAAGCGGCAACTCTAAGCGAAGCGTGCATCAATCTGGTCGTGATAAACGAGCGTTATTATTAGCTGAGTGAATATTTCACCTGATGCACACGAAGAGTCCGTCCGTGAGGAGAGTCGTCGGAGTCAACAGCACCCAATGCAAACGGGCGCCTACCATCTCGTCAAACACAAAACTACTGGCATTGTCCGAGGAGAAACCTCGTCCACTGCCTTTGAGCCGCCCGGAGATCGAATCCAGGACCCACGCCTTAAAAGGGCGTTGCTCTACCGACTGAGCTAGCGGCCCGTATTGCTTTTCATTAAATTTTACAAAAAAATGTAAAGCTGGGATTGTCCATGACGCTTTATCTCGCACCCTGATTAGAGGGTGCCCTCGTTTTAGAGGCGCCTTAGACCTTAATATTAAAGAAAGTACCAGCGGACACCAGCGGGTTGGGTGTATATGGAATTGCTGTATGAACCGCAACGGCACTTTCAATTTCATTTTGCAGAAAATTGATAATTTTGTCAAGCTGTTTATCGCTTAGATTTATCGAATTCATCTTAGGATTCCCATTTTTTTTCATCTTTGCCTGAGACAGGTGCTCGATAAGCGTATCGAGAATCTTTATTTTAGAGACAGTAACTCCTTGAACACCCTCGGGCGCCGGAACGCCGGAGACATGCTTAAAATGAGAGTAAATATAGTGCGCCGGCGATACGGGAACTTTTGCATGAGCTCCGCGTGCGCTTAGCGTGAATCCCGCTCCTGCTATCTGCAAGGGCGATACCGGATTAATCATCGGACATCCTCTATTCCTTAATATCGAATGATTTTCCGTTTCCCTTAAGCCGCCACCTTCAGCGCCTCCCCAATTGTACCGTCTACGTAAGCAAATTCCCCCCAGCCCAAGCGCGTGAGGGCTTTTCGGACGAATTGGGTGGGCTACGCGTTTTCCGCCTAACAGTTAAGCCATTACAGTAAACCCCTACAGTGAAGCTCTACAGTTCAAACGGTGAGGGCTTTTTGACGAGTTGGGTGAGCGGTGCATTTATCGGCTTCCAGTGAAGCCCTAACGGGAACGTGCGCGGGTTAGGAGCATGGCGGCTTGCACTGCGCGTCAGCGCGCGGGCTGCCGACCTGAGAAAGCCTTCCCCTTATTCTCCCGCCTCATCCTGCAAATTGGTGAGTATCTGGTCTAGTTCTGTGATGATTTGCTTGTGAATACCTTTTAAGACAAGCGATTTCGGTTTTTCTACGGAAAAAAGATCCGGCGTGTCTATTTTCAGTGCAAGAGCTATCCTTTCTATCATCTGCGGCGTCGGGAAGCGTTTGCCGGTTTCTATCAAAGCAATATAGTTGCTCGCCGTGTCTATTTTTTCAGCAAATTTTGCCTGAGACAAGCCTAAGGATTTTCTGTGAATTTTCATGTTTTCGGCTAATAAGCGCCTAATATCCGTCATTTTACCGGCGATGTACAAGCCCCGAAAATTGAATGTTTTACGCGAAGGCAGGGGAAGGCAAAAGGGAAAGTTTTCAGCTTGACCGCCTCCGACGGAAGGGTGCAATTTATTTTTCGGGGTAAATTCTAAAGTGATTCCTATATTGCTAACGGGGGGTCTGGGGGGGCACTATTGTGCAGTGTTGGGGCGTCCTGCGCCACGCCTCTTCGTATGCCGCTGTTAAACGCCCTATCGGGCGCGGCGCGCTGATAACGCCTTCTGAACAGCGGCATTCGCTGGCGCTACGCCGTGCTAGTATCACGTCACTATTCAAATAGTGGGTCAATACACAAAGATTTTTTTACCGCAAAGTCGAAAAAGTCGAACAAGAGTGCCACGGGTACTGTCTACTTTCTACTTAATTTGACT
>JAITNZ010000187.1 GCA_031290205.1 Spirochaetaceae bacterium | reverse complement strand
TGACGGGGGGGCGTTGCGGGGGCACTCCCCCGCAGAGAGGGTAGGGCGCAACGTAGTGCGCCCGTAGGGGGAGACTTCCCCCTCCTCTACTGGATTACTACCATAGTGCCGGCTGATTTACCACGAATTTGGAAGTGCACCCCAGGGGGTGGGGAGGGCTTGACATTTTAGTCATTTTATATTATATTAGAAATGTATTATTTTTTTTATGGAGGAGTGTATGGCAAATATAAAGCAAATTCAGAGTACCTGCGCGTATTGTGGCGCGGGGTGCCAGATTATGTTCTCGGTGGATGCCGAAAAGAACAAAATTCTGGAAGCGGTGCCGGCGAAGGGCCGCACCAACGATGGGACGCTTTGTCTCAAAGGCTGGTATGGCTGGGATTACCTCAACGACCCGCAGATTTTGACCAAGCGGCTTACCAAGCCCGCGATTCGAAAGGGCGGCAAGGGCAGTCCGCTCGAAGAAGTCGAATGGGCGGAGGCAATTTCCTATGTGGCGGGGCGTTTGACGGAAATCAAGCAGAAATACGGACCTGATGCCATCATGGGCACCGGTTCCGCACGCGGTCCGGGCAACGAAGCAAACTACATCATGCAGAAATTTATGCGCGCGGCGATCGGCACGAACAATGTCGACCACTGCGCGCGTATATGACACGCTCCTTCTGTAGCGGGTCTACAGTTTTCGCTTGGTTCAGGCGCGATGTCAATGGGCGTCCCGGAAATCGAGGATGCTAAACTTTTATTTGTTTTCGGCTATAACGGAGCCGCTTCCCACCCGATTGTCGCACGTAGAATAGTTCGCGCCAAAGAAAAAGGTGCGAAGATAATCTGTGTCGATCCGCGCAAGATTGAAACGGCGCGCATCGCCGACCTTCACCTTCAGCTTAAAAATGGGTCGAATCTCGCCCTGGTGAATGCCATGGCGAATGTCATCATCAATGAAAATCTCCTCGACCGTGATTTCATCGAGCAGCACTCGAACGGGTTTGCCGAGTTCGAGCCCATCGTCCAGAAATACACGCCGGAATATGCTTCCAAAATCACGCAGGTTGACGCAGAAGACATAAGGACGGCGGCGCGGATGTATGCGACTTCAGGCACATCGATGATACTCTACGGCATGGGCGTCTGTCAGTTTGGGCAGGCGGTCGATGTCGTGAAGGGGCTGGCGAACCTCGCAATTATGACGGGCAACTTCGGGCGCCCCTCAACCGGCATTGGTCCTGTGCGCGGGCAGAACAACGTGCAGGGCGCCTGCGATATGGGCGCGTTGCCGAACTGCTTCCCCGGCTATCAGGCGGTAACCGACCCGGCAATTCGGGAAAAGTTTGAAAAGGCGTGGGGCGTCGCGAAACTGCCCGACCAGATCGGCTGCCCGATTACCCATGTGCCGCACCGCGTGTTGCACGAAAAAGACCCGAAAAAGCAGATTCACGCTTACTATATTTTCGGTGAGGATCCAGCTCAGTCTGACCCCGACCTTGCCGAGGTGCGCGAGGCGCTGGACAAGTGCGATTTTGTCATCATGCAGGATATTTTCATGAACAAGACGGGCAAACATGCGGACGTCATCCTCCCCTCGACGGGTTGGTGCGAGCATGACGGCGTCTATTCCTCCTGCGACCGCGGTTTTGCGCGCATACGCAAGCTCATCGAGCCGCAGGGCGACGTGAAGACCGACTGGGAAATCATCAGCCTGATTTCGACGGCGATGGGCTATCCGATGCATTACAAGAACACCGAAGAAATCTGGAACGAGCTGATTGCGCTCTGCCCGGGCTTTGCCGGCGCGACCTACGAGAAAATCGAAAAGCTTGGCAGCGTGCAGTGGCCATGTAGGGACAAGGCAATGACCGATACGGGAACGCCTTACCTCCACAAGGGCGCGAAGTTCGCACACCCGGACGGGAAGGCGAAGTTCTACGGAACCGAATGGCGGCCGCCTAGCGAGCTTGAAAATGACGAGTTCCCGATGGTGTTCTCCACAGTGCGCGAGGTCGGGCATTATTCGGTGCGCACGATGACGGGCAACTGCCGCCTCTTGCGCAACCTTGAGGATGAGCCCGGCTGGGCGGAGATGAACACCGCCGACTGCGAGGCGCTCAATGTCAAAAAGGGCGAGCTGGTCAAAATACTCTCGAAGCGCGGCTACTGCATCACGCGTTGCCTGCCGACCGAGCGCGTCAAGAAGGGCGCCGTCTACATGACCTACCAGTGGTGGATAGGCGCGTGCAACGAGCTGACCAACGCCGTCCTCGACCCGGTGAGCAACACGCCTGAGTACAAATACGCCGCTTGCCGCATCGAAAAAATCGCCGACCAGGCATGGGCTGAAAAGCACATCCTCGACGAATACGAAGGAATCCGCGACCAGATGGGCATCAAACCAAAGACGCCAGGCGGGGCGCCGGAGGGATTGAAGAAACCCGCCGCTGTTGCCGCCGCCGTCGCGGTTGTGCTGTAAAAAATTTTCTTGGCTCGAGTATTTTTAAGTACTGAAAACCCCGTCGAAAGGTGGGGTTTTTTTTCGCCACAGGGCGCCGCTTAGCGATATTTTAGAGCTATCGGTTCGCGCCACGCATTCCTATGCTTGAGCCCCTATCCGCCAGGAATAGTGTGGTTTTTCGAGAGATTTAACCGCAGACCAACGCGGACTTTAGCGGTCAATGCTTTATGTCCGCATCGTCCGCGGTTTCTTCTCTTACATTCTCAGCCTTTTCTCAGCCTTTCCCCCTTGTCCACAGATACACACAGATACACACAGATAGCCACAGATTTTCACTCCGCATTTTTCTGCATCTGTGTTAGAGTAACGCTACGAATATAATATCAACTTAAGGATGCACTGATTAAAACAAGAATTTATTCAGCGCAAGGTCGAATAAGTCGAATAAGAAAGGGAAATGAAGTGTTTCACTCTCTAAAAACTTTTTTGGTTTTTCGACTTTGCGGTTGAATTTCTTGATGT
>JAITNZ010000075.1 GCA_031290205.1 Spirochaetaceae bacterium | reverse complement strand
GGGGGATACCCCCCGCAGAGGGGGTAGGGCGCAACGCAGTGCGCCCGTAGGGGGAGACTTCCCCCTCCTCTACTGGATTACTCCCATAGTGCCGCCTGATTTACCCAGAATTTGGAAGTGCACCCATGCGCGCCCCGCCCTATTGACAAATTTTTTCTATCTGCTACAATACTGATTATGAAGGTTGGGCATCCCAAGAATACTGATTTCCTCACGTTTTTAGCGCCGTCACCGCCACAGGCTGTTTCAGCCTTTGCCTTCAGGGGAAGGCTTTCTCGCTCAGGGCACGGGGGGGCAATCTCGGTCGGCAGCACGCGCACTATGTGCACCCGCTTGCCGCCATACACGACGCCACGAGCAGGGGAAGGCTTTCTCGGTCGGCACGTTACGCGCTACGCGCATACGCCTGCCGCCATGCTCCTAGCCGCGCGCTTTATGGTAAAGCGCCGCTTCCTGTTTCGGAATGCCCTTTTTCAGACTAAAGGCAAGAATGAAACCGCCTCAGGCGGCGATCCGCGCACTTTACCGTTGGGCTTTACTGTTTGCAATTCTCAATGCGAAGCAAAACTCCGCCCCCAAAGCGAACCCCAGCCCCTCTCGACCAAAAACGCATATTGGGTAAGGAACCGGACTAACACACCTAACCGCGTCTTTTCCCTTATACCTTACACCCCCCCCCCCCCCCCCCCCCCATACAGAGGCGCTCTATGTCTAACAGCAAGGCAGCGTTTCTTTTCTATATATGACGCGCTAAACAGGCACGAAAGAAGCTATGTAACTACAGATAAGGGCTTTCTCTTTGGAAAACTCAGGGCGTTTTCAGCCTTAGAGACGGCGATTTGCACCTCGGAGTATTGTTACTCCGGCTCGCAGCAAAAGTTCACTGACGCGGAGCAAACGTGCCGCGCGCCCGATATTACTCAATTTTTAACTTTTTTACCCATTTTGGAAGGTATTATGACAAAAAAGATTGCCAAGTACACCCTTCCCAAGACGGAAGCGGAATTGGACACGCTGATAGCCAGCGTGTATCGGTATGCGGGAAGGCAATCTCGTGCAGCGGCGCACGCGCTACGCGCCGCGCTCGCTACAATACACGACGCCACAAGCGTTTGCCGACAAGCGCCAGTGCTCGCTGCCATGCTCCTAGCCGCGCGCTTTATGGTAAAGCGCCGCTTCCTGTCTCGAATCGCCCTTTTCTTACTAAAGGCAAGGCTGAAAGTGCCTGCTGCACCCTCGTGTCTGATGGCGCTGGATATTGTGAAGGGGCAGTGGGCGATGGGAAGTGCGGAGATACCTTGAAAGGTTTTTTACGCCGCGTTGCGGCTTAGAAAAAATATATCGGATGGTGGCGGACATTATTCCGCCGGGGTGTGGAACGTTAAGCGAAATAAAAATCGTTTAACAAAAGAAAAATTTTGGGCATAGGAGGTGGACTGGGGCTATTCTGTTTGGTCCCATAGGATGGTTATGTGGTTTATGCGGAATGGGCAAAGGGAAAACAACGACCAATATTCTCTGGGTTTGTAATAGCTGTGGGAAAAAATTTAAATAATAGAACCAGAATTTGGGTAAAACTCATGAAAATTGGCGCATCAACTGGATGTCATCAGTTTCGTGAACGAAGTTTTTCTATTTTCGGATACCAATTTCCTGTTTGTGCAAGGTGTACCGGATTGGGAATTGGGCAATTTCTTGGATTTATATTCTCATTTGCCTTGCTAAAATATAATATTCTTATTTTATTTTTTACCGCAATATTTTTTCTTATATTATTGGGTATTGACGGTTTAGGTCAACTAAAACAGAAATGGGAATCGAAAAATCATAGGCGTTTATTTACTGGATTATTATACGGGTTTTTTAATATAGTTTTCTTGATTAAAGCAATTATAGAATTATATAAATTAATAGCAAAATACAACGGCACATAACACACGGTTTACGCTTCGCGCCCTATTCGGGCGTTACGGGCATGGAAACCGACGGTTTCCTCTATCGCGCACAAAAAACGTCATATACGCCCGGAACGTTATGCGAAATTCGATTTTTGAATCTCTATGGGTTTAATCCGCCACAGGCGGTTTCAGCCTTGCCCTTGGTAAGAGAAGGGCGCTTCGAGCCATTGGGGGTTTAATTCCCCGCCCCTTGGGGCGGTTAAAACTGGGGGTGCGGGGGGATATGTTCCCCCGCATACGCAAAGATTTCAAGGAGAAATCTTCAATACCTCGTGGCTTGCTGCGGGGATTCTTTATTGCACTTCATTCTTCATTGCTAATTGCTAATTGCTAATTGCTAATTGTTCACTGTCTCAAGCTCGCCCTCGATTTCTTTCAGCCGTTTTGAGAGCGTGCCTATCGTCCGCTTGATGCGCTCTTTTTCTTTTTCAAGTTTAAGGCGGGGGTCTTCTTCCGCTTGTGTTGCGCGCAGGGCGATCTTTACCGAGTCGGGGCTCTTGCCGGAGAGCAGTGCGTTTTCCGCCGCGCCGCGTTCCTCCTCGTTTGATATTGCCGAAATAAAACGCATATTCTCCTGCCCAAGCGCGGGGTCCAAGTTGTAGCTAAAACTTTTCATCGCTGTTTTTGCCGCAAGGCGCGGCAGACAGAGGACGCGGTCGATATAATCTTCAAAACGAAGCCCCTCCTTCTCGCAGAGCGCGCGCGCGGTGATAAGCCGGTTCCCCAATTCGATAAAGAGGCTGCCGTTCTCTTTGATATATTTTTCGCGTATCAACTCGGTTAACGCGGCAAGCTCAGGCGACTCGGCGTAGGCATTCGTATACAACTTTTTTGCCTCAGCCGCCTCCAGCAAGTGATGAAAGATAGCCCAGAATTCCTGCGTGTGGGAACGCGAGGGCAGTATCCCGCCGTTTTTACCGCTATGGATATGATGAGCGTATTCATGCAGCGCGGTATATATCAAAAGGTTTTCCGTTTCAAAATTTTTATTATGCAATATAATTTCGCGTGTATCGACTTTATAGAGCCCGTTTACCTTGCGGCTTTTTTTCCCCGAAAGTATTACCGAAAAATCAAACTCGCAATCTTCTACAGCAAGCAATAATGTTTTAATCTGGTCCTGATTCATAATGTCATCATCCTTTTGCGTGCTTCTTCGACGCTCATTCTTTTTTTGCGTGCCAGTATTTCAAGCTGGTCACCGCCAATTGCACCGCACGAAAAATAGTACGATGCCGGATTAAAAATATACATTCCGCATACCGAAGCGGCAGGCTTTATCATCGCCGAACTAGTAAGACTGAGCGGCAGCTGGTTCTTTATATCAAGCAGTTTGAACACCGCTTTCTTATCGCTATGGTCGGGTGAGCAGGGGTAGCCGAACGCGGGACGGATGCCCTTACCATACAGATGACCAACCCGCCGGTGCGTCCGCTCGCTGAACGCCTCGGCAAGCGAATCGGCAAGTGTGGATAGTATAATAGCGCTGTAATTATCATGCGCCGCTAGAAATCTCTTTTTTGCTTCTTCAACGCCGACACCGGCGCTTAATACAAATAAGCCGATATAATCAGTTTGATGTTCGCTTGCGACAGAAAGCGGCAGAATAAAATCAGCAAGAGAAGGATTGGCTCTTCCCTCCTGTTTTTTTATCTGATTGCGCGGAAAGCAGAAGCGCAGAATTTCTGTTCGCGTGCCTTTGCTCGTGTCGTAAAGAATAATATCCTCATCCTCTGATAATGCGGGATAAAAACGCACCGCCCCGCAGAGTTTTATAAGTTTTTCTTTTTGTATGAGAGAGAGCATTTTTTCCCCGTCGCTCTTGAGTTTTTTCCATTCGCTTCTATTTTTCTGTTTATCGGTATCTAACTTTCGCGCCCAGCTTTCCCAATCAATAAAGCGCACGATTTTTTCAAGGGGGTAATCGGCGATATATTCAGTGCCTGTTGGAATATTTTTTTGGGGAGGGAAAAAATTCCAGTCGGCGCCATAGGGGAAAAATTTGTTTTTCCGCGCCACTTCAAGGGGAATGGTCTGCCGCGCCGCTTCAAGCGCGTTATGATGTACGAGCGCTTTATCATAAGCAGCTTGTAGTTTTGCAAGAAATGAAGTGCGCAAGCTCTCTGATAAAAGTGAGCGCGCCGCTTCCGGTGCGGCGCCCGCATCGGGAACATAGACGACCGGCGCGGAGTAGCACGTGTTGATTTTGAGCGCGGTATGCACAAGAGACGTCGTCGCCCCCCCCACCAAAAGCGGGACATCAAGTTTATGTGTTTCCATGAGTTTCGCAACATCGCACATTTCGGCAAGTGAAGGGGTAACAAGCCCCGAAAGACCGACGATGCGCGCCCCCTCTTTGCGCGCCGCCTCGACAATTTTTTCGGCGCTTACCATCACCCCAAGGTCGATAATCTCGAAGCCATTACAGCCCAGCACTGTCCCCACAATATTTTTTCCAATATCATGGACATCGCCTTTTACGGTGGCAAGCACTATCTTATCACGCCGGCGCGCGCCAACGTGCTCATTTCTCATAAGCGGCTCAAGCACGGCAACAGCTTTGCGCATCACCCGCGCGCTTCGTATCACTTCGGGAAGAAACATATCCCCCCTACCGAAACGCTCGCTCACTTCCTTCATCCCCGCCATGAGCGGTCCCTCGATGATCTCAAGCGGCAGTGCGCCGTCCGCTATCAATAAGCGGACATCATCTTCGATGCCGCTGTCCAGCCCGCTAATCAAAGCGGCGCTAATCCGCTGCCTTGTGGCGCCACAGCCAGTGCCAAGGGCGCGTTCATCCTTGCTTTCGCTATGAGAAGGGCGTTTCATTGATTTTGCCAGGTTCAGCAGGACTTCTCCGGCATCATTTTTTTTGCAGAGGAGCGCGTCATCTATCGCGGTTTTTAGTTCGCTCTCTATAGTATCATGCCTATAGAGTTCTATTGCCGCATAATTGACGATGGCGGCGGAAAGCCCCGCCTCGTAGCATAATTGTAAGAAGTGCGCGTGCATCGCATTGCGGACTATCGCGTTCCCCCGAAAGCTATACGACAGATTCGATACACCGGCTGATATGCTTGCCCATGGACACTCAGCAGTGATAATGCGGCAGGCATTGATAAAATCAAGCGCATAGCGATCATGCTCTTCGATGCCTGTCACAATGGAAAGGACATTGGGGTCGAATATAATTTCTTCGCGGGGAAAATTATTATCAAGCAACAATTGGTAAGCGCGTTTTGCTATCTCTACTTTTCGCTCTTCGCTTGCCGCCTGCCCTGCCTCATCAAAGAGCATCACCATCGGGATGGCGCCTAAATCCCGCACGCGCCGCGCCTTCCGCAGGAATTCAGCCTCGCCTTCTTTTAAGCTAATCGAATTGGCAATCGCCTTCCCCTGCAAACATTTTAACGCCGCCTCGAGGACTTCAAAATCAGAACTATCAATGATGAACGGCACCCGCGCAATAGCCGGGTCGGAGAGCGACAGGTTAAGAAAGCGCACGATCATCGTTTTAGCGTCGATAAGCGGGTCGTCCATCGATATGTCGATGGCATCTACGCCCTGCTCAATATTTTCCCGTACCATCCTCACCGCTTCTTCGAGTTTACCGTCTTGTATATAGCCCGCTAACTTTCTGTTTCCCGGAACATTCCCCTTCTCGCCGCAGAGAAAAAGTTTTGTATCATGGTCAATCACCGCTACTTCCAAACCGGATAAAAATAGTTTGCCGCAAGTTTTTTTGGGGGGGGAGGTGGGAGGCGAAAAGATTCGCGGCGCTCTTCCTTGTATACTATCATATATGGCTTTGATATGTTCAGGCGTCGAGCCGCAGCAGCCGCCTACAATATTGACGAGCCCCGCATCAATATATGCCGAGATTGCCTGCGCCATAGCTTGGGGGCTTTCGTCGTAGCCCCCTGATTCGTTAGGCAGCCCAGCGTTAGGATGAGCGCTCACGGCAAGCGGCGCGATCTTCGCTAATGCCGACACGAAAGGCTGCATCATTTCCGCGCCGAGCGAACAGTTGAGCCCCACAGAAAATAAGCCGGTATGATTGGCGCGCGCCGCATGGAGGATGGACACGCAGAATGCTTCGACGGTCTGCCCGGCAAGGATACGCCCCGCCGCATCGGCAATCGCCGCGGAGATCATCAGCGGAATATCAATCTGCCGCTCGTCCATCAAACGTAGCACGGCGGCGATTCCCGCCTTCGCGTTCAGAGTGTCGAACACCGTTTCGAGCATGAGGATGTCCGCGCCGCCGTCGAGTAAGCCGCGCGCGTTATCATAATAGGCGGCTGCAATCTCGTCAAAGCCGACCGAGCGCTTGGCGGGGTCGTCAATGTCGGGACTGATGCTGGCGCTCTTGGAAAGCGGACCGAGGACGCCGACGACAAAACGCGGCGCCTCCTCAGTGGAAAATTGGCGCACCGCACTCGTTGCTAACTCCGCCGCCGCACGGCTTAACTCGTAAGCAAGCGGGGCAAGCGCATAATCAGAAAGGCTTATCGCATTGGCGTTAAAGCTACAAGTTTCGATGATGTCCGCGCCCGCTTCAAGGTAACTTGTATGTATTGCCGTGATAAGGTCGGGCTTCGTCAAACAGAGAAGGTCGTTGCACCCGGCAAGTTTTTCTTGGTGCGCCGCAAAACGCGACCCGCGAAAATCAGCTTCGCCGAGCTTATGGCGCTGAAGCATCGTGCCCATCGCGCCGTCGAGGAGCAGAATGCGCCGCTTCGCTATTTCATCAAGTTTTTGCCGTACGCTCATCGTGCCTAATACCCGTCCGACATCGTGCGGTTTTTATCACGCTGGTATAACTCTTGATACACAAGATTGCGGTCTTTTAATTTGTCTTTTACATCTTGAGCGAAAGGCATATAGCGCCAGAATATACCCCGTATCTCTTTATCCAGTTTTTGTGTGCCCTCAGCCTCTTTCGTTATCCACGCTATATAATCCTGTATAAAATAAAGTTTTACATCGCCTTTTAATTTTTGACCGAGAAACCACTGATAGTAGTTGCCGGTAAGCCCTTCTTCCATCCAATAAAACGATGATACTTCTTTCATAAATTGCCAGCGGTAATCACCAACCGCCGCGAGTATCGCCATCGTTAAATTTTTTGGATACATGGGAATAGCAATACGCCCGCGGCTCGTCAGCTTGTTCTTCTTTTCAAATGGTTCCCAACACACGCCGTAATCACCATAGCTGGGTAACAACAGTGCAAAAGGCGCAATCCTGCTCACCTGATTCTTGTATGAACGCTGAAACACCTCGCAGTCTATGCTCTCTATCCAATCCAATCTTTTTTGCACATTCTCCCGCGTGCCGACCCCATCCGGCGCACAACGAAAGTATTCAGCGTTCAGAAAAGGAAACGGATTCCCCTGCCTGCCAACGGTCATCTTTGCCATCTGCCGTATCGAAGAAAACTCAGTGCTAATTGATTGCAAGTCAAAGGAAACCGCTTCCGCCTCTCCAAGCTCTTTTAATTTTGATTCGATAGACGCGACCTCCACTGTGCACTCTTTATAGGTCTCAAGAAGTTTCGCTATCTCGCGGTCGACGCGGGACATATTTTTAATCATATCTTGAATTTCAAGCGCGGCATTCTTTTGTCCCTCGGTATAACAGGCATTTATCTCGTTAAAATCAATATCGACCCGATGTTCACAGAGCGAATCCGCCTTCGGCTTAAAGAGAAACTCAAGTTCCCGCCGGTTTGCGTTGAGGTTGCGTAAAATGCCCTTCGTCCCCTCCAACTTACCCTTTGCCTTTTCCATGAGTGCGCGGGTGTGAGCGCTGTCATTTTTTTTGGTTTGCACTTCATCCGTCGTAGAAGCCGATGCCTCGCCGCGCCCAACGGCGAGAAACCATTCATCCAAATACCGAATACTGGAATCCGGAACATCATCCGCACTAATGTTAGCAAAAAACTCTTTTGTTTCCGGTCGAAGCGCTTTCGGATTGAGCATCCCGAAGCGTAAGAGAAATTTTTTCTCGTCGCTCACGCCATCCGAAACCGATTTTGCCGCAATGCCGCAATAATCCCAATACGCCCCGACAATCTGCTGGCGAAAAACCGCCTTATCCTTTTCGTCCTTCGCCGCCGCGTATTTTTGATACACATTATTGAGGCGTTTCGCCTCGTCACTACCGCCCTCTAAGGCATTCTTGTAGTAATCGCCATCTTCAAAAGTTGTTAAAGCCATAATAATTGTTACCTAAGTTTTTCCTCAAAAAGTTCTTTCGCACGCCCACAGAGTGTCGAATCTTTTTCTGCGCCGGAAAGCAAGCGCTTCAGCTCGGCGGCTTCTTCCCGAGAGAAGCGCACAGCGCCCAGAATATGCCGCTCGAATGATTCGCAAGATCGAGGGGCAACCTTTTTTGTAATTTCAAAGAGCACTTGCGCATAATCCCGAATCTCTTTCTGCGCGTGAGCCCCCGTCCTCAGTTCGAGGAAGTGAAAGAGGTTGTTCAGGTCTATCTGCCAGTACACTTCGGTGTAGAGCGAAAGCGGCAGGTTGATGCGGGCAATCTCGCGGGCAAGCCCCTCGTCAATTAACGCTGAATATTCCTTATACGCACGCTTTTGCTCTTCTGCCAGAGATGCCCTGATTTTTTCGGTTTTTTCCGCCGGAAAAGATTCGTGTGAGCGAGCCTGCTTGTTATCCACACTCTGCGGCGAAACGTCATTGTCGGCAGGCAGATAAAAATCATCTTTCATCACGGAATAGCGCCCGGAAATCTCGTTAAGCCGCGCCGTCCGGTGCCGCACCCACTGGCGGGCAACAAAAATCGGCATCTTAATATGAAAAGTCAAGACCACCTGCTCGAAGGGGCTTGTATGCCTATTCCGCAAGAGATAATCAATCAAACCGGCATCCTCGCGGTAGGTCTTAGTCCCCTTTCCATAGGATACCCGCGCCGATTGAACCACACGTTCATCCGAGCCCAGATAGTCAACAAGCCTGATAAACCCCTTATCCAATACCGGAAATTCTTTGTCTAAAAGAGCTTCAGCTTCCGGCGAAACACAATGTGCCATTTTTCACCCTCTCCCCCATTCTAGCAGAACCACAAGTCAAATACAATGCCCCTTCAGCAACTCCCCACAAGGGCAGCCCCGCGATTTTTAAAATCGCGGGCACGGTCGGGCGGGGGAGGCTTGCCGAAAAACAGGCGCCCATTTTCTAAGCAAGTACTTCACCTCGTCGGGCGCATTTACTGCCACTTAGAAAAATGCATTTACTGGTGCCATACGTTTGCTGACAGTGATGGTTTTTTTTCCTTACGTGAAGTCAGTGCCCGCTTACCGGCACTAAATCCGACTACCAGTGATATGTTCAAGAATCGCGGATTTGTGAGCGTGGGGATTTCGTGCGATACGGCAGCGTTCGCGGTTGAATCGGTGAGGAAGTGGTGGTATGACGAAGGTCAACGCGACTATTCAAACGCTTCAATAATTGTCATTACCGCCGACTGCGGCGGCAGTAACGGGTACAGAAACCGCTTGTGGAAGTTTGAGTTACAGAAACTTGCGGATGAAACCGGCAGGAGTATTTCAGTTTTGCACTACCCGCCCGGGACAAGCAAATGGAACAAAATTGA
>JAITNZ010000135.1 GCA_031290205.1 Spirochaetaceae bacterium | reverse complement strand
TAACAAGAAACAGGCAAAATTCAGCTTTTTTCTCTTCTATATATGCAGCGCGTTCCGACACGAAACGCTCCTTTCGCTGTGCAAACGAAGCACGGCATCTTATCTTTTATTGTTCATTGCTCATTTTATTTGTCCAAGCGCCCGTATGGGCTGTTTATATATAACGCTCCGCGATGAGCTTAAACGAAGAAGGAGAATAAATTATGAAGAAGAAAATTGCACTGGGGATAGTAGTGTTCATGCTGGCAGGAAACGTGGCACACGCTGTTGACGCCGGTGCGTTAATTATTTCAGGAGGGGCAGCTCTTGTTTTCGGTGGGGTTTTCATGGGAATTGGTAGCACGACAGAGAAAGAAGGTGATTACACGGCATTGCCTCCAATGACTACTGTCGGAGTCATTTTCTTAGTGTCTGGCGGATTAGATCTTTTGATAGGACTTATATTTTTAGCCATCGGAGAACCGTTCTTGGCGTTACTGCAAAATGACAATCCGGTTCTTGAACACGTCTCAATGGACGCAACTGCCGATTCGCTATCCATAGGATTCAAAACATCGTATTGACAGATTGCGGAAACCACCGGGCGAATGCCCTGAAAAACAAATAAGGAGTTTTAGTAGTATTCGTTACTATTTTCAGGTTTTTGCTTGGCATGAGGATGATTCAGATGATATGACAATTGGAACTGTATCAATACAGATGTGATGTATTCGCTCTACTGCGTTTTTTACACCATTTATGGTGCAAAAATAATTTAAGACGGCGGGAAAGACCGCGAAGGAGTTTTGTATGAAAACAAAAATTGGAAAGATTGCTGTAGCGTTTGTTGCGGCAATGGTCACGGCTGCGGTCGCGGCAGGGTGTGCGTCTTCGGGCGGGAGCGGGACGGCGGCGGGATCCGAGCGGAATATTCGCGGTAAAGTTCCGCAATTCGTGCGGGAAGCCGTTCAAAAGGCGCCTGAAAATGCGCTGGTTGGTATCGGCACCGCGAAGCTGGCGTCGATAAGCCAATCGCGGACAATATCGGCAACACGCGCCCGTGCTGAAATTTCGCGGCAGTTGGATACCCTTATCAAGGACATGGTCCGGGATTTTCAGTCTTCAAGCGAAGTTGACCCGTCATCGGCGCAGGCGTTTCAGGAAAACGTTACAGTTGCGCTTTCAAAGGCGCGCTTACAGGGGGCATCTGTTGTGGATGAAGATATGGATGATGCCGGTAACTACTGGACTATAGTGATGCTGAGTAAGTCGGAGGTGGCAAAGGAAATCAAACAGGCAAGTGCGGCGGCAAAACTTGCTGTTCCCAGAGCGGCGTCTTTTGATGCGGAAGCGCGTATGAATGCGGCATTTGATTCTGTCAAGGAAGAAGATGTGCAGGTGGTGAGTAACTAATATGCGCCTGAAAATAACCTGTATCATGTTTATTATTTCGCTTTTCGTTTTGCACAACGCGTCATCGGAACAGGCATTGCCTGATATTAAAACGCAATACGATACAGGTTATTTTCTAAGCGCGCCCGGAAATGGCGTTCTGGTAGTTATCGGAGTGGCAAGTCGGCGACGAACAGAGACAGAGGAACGGGACGCCGCGCTTGATGACGCCGCCTTCAAAGTGTCCTGCTATATGGGCATAACGGGAAAGGAAATACGCGAGCATCGCGCAAGCGGCACTTTTTTTGGTTTTATTTCTGCTGTTGCGCCGACTGATATTGTCCATGACACCGACTATAGCAAATACCGCGAAGCGCTCGTCTATGAGGAAACCAAAGATGTGCTGCGAACCACCGACGCGGTGTTTGTGCGCTGCACCTACCCTGTTTCGGTAATGAATCCCATAAAGTATATTCCCGTGATAACTAACGGTAAGCCTGATTGGACACATGCGCCGCCAACAGAAATTGCCGGGCTTTTGGCGGGTGTTGGCTTTGCAGGGAAACAGCGGAGGCTTTCCGAGACTATCGCAAAATCGTATAAAAACGCTATCGTCGCCCTGCTCACCCGCGTATCGACCGACATGGTAGTCCGCGATACTGACAGCGCGGGGCACGGGGCGCTTTCCGAAACGCTGCAGGTTTCCGAAGGCGCGTTAAGCGGGTTTCTCGTACTGGAAACATGGATAGATCCCAAAACAAAATCGGTATGGACACTGGCGGTAGCCAAGGGGATCACAGAATAGAGCGCGGGAGACGACCGGGGAATTTGCTGAAAAATAGGAGAATTGGAAAATGAAAAAACTTTGGAAAATGAAAAAGAGGTGAATAGATATGAGTAGATGTAAACTGTGTTTTCTTTTTATTTGCTATTGCATTACCAGCGTGTTATTCGTTTCCTGCGCCGGTTCAAACCAGTTTCCTGTTGTTGCGAACAGCGGCAGTATTGGAAACATCGCATTCAATAACAGCAATATGAACGCGGGGCAGGCGGCGCCTGAAAAATCGCCGGCACTGGAGCTCCCCGCCGACACGGCAGAAACCATGTATTTTCAGGGTATATCGGCACCAAAACGCACTCAGCAGGAGGCATACAACGATTCGATGGATAACGCGAGAATACAAGTGGCGAAATATATTTATGTGCAAGTTGAAGAAAAAGTCGAGGATGCGTCGACCTACAAGAAAAGCATGGGAAAAGTTGACGAGAACACTGAAATAGCGACCATTGCTTCATCATCGTATACCAGAGAGGCGCTTCACGAGGTTAAACTTTTTGGCAAGCCGCAGATAGCAACATTCCGCAACGGCACTGTGGAAGCGCAGATTGTAGTCGCGGTTGATAAAAAACTTCTTGACAAAGCGATTGACGATTTTAACCGTAAACGGGATGCCGTCTCCACTGTGCGCTTTACAGGCGGCGCTTTTATTTTCAATGTGCCAGGTTTAAAACCACCGCCTTTAGGCGGTAAGCTTTAAGCTTGGATTTCGTGAGGGAATAGGCTAAAATCAAGGGGAGGAGAATGATAAATGGC
>JAITNZ010000131.1 GCA_031290205.1 Spirochaetaceae bacterium | reverse complement strand
AACTTTAGTCGGCTACTGCCGACACTCGTAAAAGCTTTTCCTAAGTGGCAGAAAATGCGTCCGATGAGGAAAAGTACTTGCTTAGGAAATGGGCGCCTGTTTTCTGATGAGTCTTCCCCACCCCGACCGTCCCCGCGATTAAAATCGCGGGGGCAGCATAAGTGCGGGAGGCGCTGAAGGCATTGATGAAGGCGGCTTTTGGGTGTATAATTTTCTTCTATGGAAGTTTTTACAGTGCGGGCGAGGACGCATGAGGAATGTTTGCGGAAAATCCGCGAAATTTACGGGGATCGCGCAACGGTTATGAAGGAGGCGATTGTCCACAAAGGCACGCTGTTTTGGTCTCGGGACGAGATTGAGATAACCGGCTATGTGCCCACTCCGGTACCCGCTTATGTACAAAAAACCCCGCCTCAGCTTGTAAAACCGCTTGATACGGAAGAAGAAAAACAAAAAATCATAGCGGCGGCGGCAAAAACTTCCAATACCGACCCGAAAACGCTGGAAATCCTCACGAAATTGAACAATTTGGCGACAAAACTTGATGAACAGGCAAAATCCACCGCCTTAAACGAACACGAAAACCTTGCCCGCGTCGCTCAAATCATGGAATCGAATGACTTTTTAGCGCCGTATCAGCGAAAAATCATCGAGCGGGCAAAAAAAGAGCTTACTCTTGCCGAAATTGAGGATTTTTTTGAGCTTCAGCAGCGGGTGCTCGAGTGGATAGGACAGACGATTTCGATATTTCAGGATGAGGAGCATCACAAGCTGCCTCGTATTATTGTGCTGGTCGGACCGACCGGTGTGGGGAAGACGACGACGGTTGCAAAGCTTGCCGCGCGTTTTGTCAAGGGGCTGGAGGGGGGAAAACGGCAGACCATCAGTTTTATTACGATTGACCGCTATCGTGTTGCGGCGGGGCAGCAGCTTAAGGGTTATGCGGATGCGCTGGGGGCGCCGTTTATCAGCGCGGAGGATGCGGATGAGCTTAAACGAGAGCTTAGCTTGCGCCGTGAAGATGCCGATATTATATTGATTGATACGACGGGCAAGAGCCCTCATGATACGGTTGAGCTTGCCGAGATGAAGCAGACGCTTGATGTATGCGGGAGCAGGGCGGAGGTGCATCTGGCGATAACGGCGGTAACGAAGGCGGGGGATATTATCGGCATCACCAAGCAGTTCGAGCCGTTTGGGTATCGGTCGGTGATTGTTACGAAACTTGACGAGACGATGAGTGTGGGTAATGTAATCAGCGCGCTTGCTGAACGGGGTAAGAGTGTTTCCTACATTGCCGATGGTCAAGATCCGGGGGCGATAAAAAAGGCTGAGGTGATTCGCTTTCTTGTCAATCTTGAAGGGTTTGAAGTTGATAGAGCGCGGCTGGACAAAAAATTTGCGCCGTTGTAAGTAAAAAGATTTTTTTATAGAAGGGTATATATGGATGATCAGGCTGAAAAATTACGCGAGATGATGAGGGCGCAGACGGATTCGCTTGATAGCGCTCCGGGTTCCGGTGGGAAGCACAACCGAAAGACAAGAATTATCGCGGTAGCAAGCGGGAAGGGCGGCGTGGGCAAGACGAATATGTCGGTGAACATGGCGATTGGCTATGCGCGGCTGGGGAAAAAAGTAGTGATCATGGATGCGGACTTCGGGCTGGCAAACGTCAATGTGCTTGTCGACTTGATTCCGAAATTCAACCTCTATCATGTATGCCGTAAACAAAAATCAATGCAAGATATTCTGATTGAATCTGAGTACGGCATTTCGATTGTGCCCGGCGCATCGGGCTTTTCGAAAATTGCCAACCTCACCGAAGACGAGCGGCAGAATTTTATTGAAGAGCTGAACTCGCTGAACAGCGCCGATATTATCATCATTGATACGAGCGCGGGTGTTCACAACAATGTGATCGACTTTATCGCCGCCGCCGACGATGTGGTGATTGTTACCACGCCGGAACCCACGGCGATTACCGATGCCTATGGCTTAATTAAAATCATCGCCAGTGAAATTGATAACCTCAACATGGAGATTAAACTGGTCGTTAATTTTGCGGAAAACGCGAAAGAGGCAAAGTATGTCGCCGACCGAATGATAACCATCGCCGGACAGTATCTAAATCTTAAAATTGAATACCTCGGTTTTGTCTATGAAGATGATGCGGTTGCAAAAGCCGTTCACCATAAACGCCCCTTCATGGTCGATGCCCCGCGCTGCAAAGCGGCGCAGTGTGTGCAGCATATAGTCGGCAGACTCGAAAAAACAGAAATCCGCGAGGGCGCCGGTTTCGGCTTCATGGTAAAGCGCATGTTTGGAAATGAAGAAGGCTGAGGGGATGGGGGATGGGGCGAGGCTTCCGCCTGTCAATTTCGACAGGGGGATGGGGGATGGATAAGAAGCGCCGTTGGATAAGAAAGCGGGGTTTGAGCTGCGATATTCAAGAAGAGAGCGGAATGAGTGATGAGTGATGAAAGTTTACAAAGTGAAATCTTCCCCCTGTTCCCCGTTCCCTGTTCCCTGTTCCCTGTTCCCTGTTCCCTGTTCCCCGTTCCCCGTTCCCCATTCCCCATCCCCCATCCCCCATCCCCCATCCCCCATCTTAAGATGAACATAATCGCCTTAGCAGGTCCTAAGCATTGCGGGAAGAGTTCGGTGTGCCGCGCGTGGGGCGCGTCTGCCGTCTGTTGCGATTTGGACGATATAATAGAAAAAAGGACGGGGAAGAGCCCCCGAGCGCTGTTCACAGAAGGGGCGGAAAAATTTCGGGCGGCGGAAGCGGAAGCTCTTGCCGCCGTGCTCCGTGATTACGGACAAGCATCACAACTTGTTATCGCGTTAGGCGGCGGCATCATTGATAACGAGGCTGCCGTTGCCCTCTTGAAAAATCAGCCGCATCTAAAAATTATTTTTTTGGAAATTTCCGCCGACGAAGCGTGGCGCCGCATCGAAAGCGCCGCTCGCGAGGGGCAGGGTATCCCGCCGTTTCTCGACACGCCCGACCCGCGGAAAACACATCACGCGCTGCATACCCGCCGTGCTGCCGCCTACCGGAGCATCGCCGACATCATCGTTGATTGTGAAAACAAAAACCCGCAGCAAATTGCCGGGGAAGCGATGAATGCGCTCAGCAGTTCCGAATTCAACCACGAACCTCACGAACAACACGAACGGAAGACGAAATGAATATGAATAATGGTGATAAACAAGGCAGAAATCGTAAGAATTGTGCGCAATTTGTTCGTG
>JAITNZ010000087.1 GCA_031290205.1 Spirochaetaceae bacterium | reverse complement strand
ATCCCATCTGCACTTACAGCGTAGTGTTAGGGCGTCCTGCGCCACGCCATGAACGATTAACCGCAACAACGCCCATGTGGGCGCGTTCATTGGGCGGGGTATCAGACCCCAAGTTGATGACGCCCTTTTCATCCTGAAGGCGAGGGCAAAAAGCGCCTGAGGCGCAATCAACCGGCGTGATTTCTGGTTTTCTGAACTATTATTCCATGCCGACAGCAGCCATGTAGAGTTATTTTCCTGTGTCGGCGAAGATGTTTTTACACCGAAACCAGTAAAAGAATACCCTTAACACATTATACGAGGCTCTATGAAGCGCTCTGATACAAATTACAATCCCGATGTCCTCTCGTGCCTTGCGAATCTAAGCAACGATGAAGTATTTACGTCGCCCGATTTGGCGAATAACATTTTAGACTTATTACCCGCTTCAATATGGGCGGATAAAAACGCGACATTCCTTGACCCCTGTTCAAAAACCAGTGTGTTCCAGCGGGAATAGCCAAGCGGCTTTTAAGCGGACTTGAGGATGGAATTCCCGATTTGCACGAGCGTATAAGGGAGTGATTGAAAATACCCTGCTGAAGGTATTTGACTTATACGCAAACATGGGTTACAATGGAATATCGGCGGGAAAGTTCGCCGTTGTGCCTGCTTGCTTTGGCGGCGGGTAAACTCAAGATAAGGTGGTAATAATGAGCATTTCAACAAAATCTATTCCGGATTTTATCCAGGTTTTGGCAAGTAAGTCGGCTGTGCCCGGTGGCGGCGGGGCGGCGGCTCTGACGGGAGCGGTGGGCGTTGCCCTTGGAAACATGGTTGGCAGCCTCACGGCGGGCAAGAAAAAATATGCCGATGTTGAGGCGGACATCAACAGGCTGCAAAAGGCATCTGATAAGCTGCAAACTGAGCTGTTAACGCTGATTGACAAGGATGCTGAGGATTTCGAGCCGCTTTCCAAAGCCTATGGGCTTCCGGCGAATACCGAGGCGGAAAAGGCGGAGAAGGCGAAGGTGATGGAGGTGTGCCTGAAGGACGCTATCAAGACGCCGCTTGAAATTATGAAGAAGTGCGCCGAGGGCATCAAAATCTGCGAAGAATTTGCGGCAAAGGGCAGCAAACTAGCGCTAAGCGATGCTGCCTGCGGCGTGAATTCACTCAAGGCGGCGCTGAATAACGCCAGCCTCAATGTGTTTATCAACACGAAGTCGCTATCGGACCGCGGGTATGCGGACAAGATAAACAAGGAAGCGGACGAGCTTATCGCAAAATACGGCGCTCTTGCCGACAAGGTTTTTGCCGATGTCAAGGGGCAATTGAAGTAGACTAGTGTTACTAGTGAGGGCGCTGCTTGAAAAACTCAAACTCGGCAACATTGCCGGGCAGGAGCTATCGGGGCGTTCTAAAGTAAAAATATTTTTAGGAGAAAAGTTATGGGATTGTTAAGCGGAAAAGATGTGGCGGAAGCTCTCAAGGTTCAGATGAAAAAGGACGTTGACGGGCTTAAAGGAAAGGGTGTCCAGCCGACACTCGGTATTATTAGGATGGGCGCCGAGCCGGGCGACTTAGCGTATGAAAAGGGCGCGAAGAAGACCTGCGAGGAGCTGGGGGTCGGCGTTCAGGTGTTTGAGCTGCCCCGCGAGGGTTCGCAAGCCGACTTGATTGCGACGATCAAGAAGGTGAATGCTGACAAGGCGGTTCACGGCGTGCTGCTCTTCCAGCCGCTACCGAAGCAGATTGACGCGTTTGCGGCGCGTGCGGCGCTCGATCCGGCGAAGGACATGGACGGGATCACCGACGGTTCGATGGCGGGTATCTATTCCGATTCGGGCAAGGGCTACCCCCCCTGCACGGCGGAGTCGGTCATCAAGATTCTCAAGCATTACAAGGTTGAGCTTGCCGGCAAGAATGTCGTGGTGCTGGGGCGTTCGACGGTTATCGGCAAACCGGTGTCGATGCTCCTTCTCAAGGAGAATGCGACGGTTACTGTCTGTCATTCCAAGACGAAAGACTTGACGAAGAAGACGCAGGAAGCTGATGTCGTTGTTGTGGCGATGGGCAAGGCATACTTCTGCGATAAGAGCTTTTTCAGAGCTGGGCAGTTTGTCGTCGATGTCGGCGTCAACGCGAAGCCGAGCGGCGAGAAGGGCACCTGCGGCGACATCAAGACTGAAGAGGTCGAGCCGATTGTTGCGGGTATTACCCCCGTGCCCGGCGGCGTCGGCTCGGTAACCAACGTGAACCTTATCACGCACGTTATCGACGCGGCAAAGAAGGCGTAAAACCGTTTTCGTGTTAGCAAAAAGAGGGGCAGGCATCGTGAGGTGTCTGCTCTTTTTTTTGGAATTTGAAACAACTATCATGAAGATATTCCTCACCAAGATGTTCTATATTTTCCATTACAATAATTGTCTGCTTTATTCGCAGTGGGGTTTAATACCCCGCCCTTCAGGGCGGGGAGGCTCATTTGACTTTTTCGACTTCGCGGTTTTCTTATTCACCCTATAGTTCCCCACATTTTCATTGCTGACTGAATACGAGGGCTAAGAGCACCCTCAGGCACCCTAAAAACAGCAATAAACCTGCGCAAGCCGTTGAGACTGCTAACGCCCTTCACATGGGCATAGAAGTGCCTCAGGCGCCCTCAGGCGCCACTGCTGGCGAGGTAATCGTCGAAGGACATTTGGCGGTCGATGATGCTGTCGGGGCGTATTTCGACGATGCGGTTGGCGATTGAGGCGACGAATTCGTGGTCGTGCGAGTTGAAGAGGATCACGCCGGGGAAGGTTTTAAGCCCGTCGTTCAGCGCGGTAATTGCTTCGAGGTCGAGGTGGTTTGTCGGCTCGTCGAGGAGCAGCACGTTGGCGCCGGAGAGCATCAGTCTTGAGAGCATACAGCGCACCTTTTCGCCGCCGGAGAGCACGTTTACTGGCTTGAGCGCCTCGTCGCCTGAAAAGAGCATACGCCCGAGGAAGCCGCGCACGTAGGTATCGTCCTGGTCGCTTGAATACTGCTTGAGCCAGTCGGTAATCGACTCGGTGCCCGCAAAAAACGTTGTGCTATCCAGCGGGAAGTATGAGAAGGAAGTCGTTTGCCCCCATGAAAATGTGCCGGAATCAGGCTTGTGCACGCCGGCAATTACATCGAAAAGGGCGCTCTTGGCGATATGTTCGAGTCCGACGAAGGCAATTTTATCATTTTTATTGACGGTGAGCGAAAAATCGCGGAGTATCTGCTTTCCGTCGATAGAAATGTTCAAGTTTTCTATACACAGGACATTGTTGCCTATCTCGCGCTCCGGTTTGAAGCCGACGAAGGGGAATTTTCTGCCGGTTACCACGATGCTATCAAGGTCGAGCTTTTCCAACACCTTTTTGCGGCTCGTCGCCTGGCGGCTTTTGGCGGCATTCGATGAGAAGCGCTGAATAAACTCCTTGAGCTCTTTCGCCTTATCCTCGCGCTTTTTTAGCTGTTCTTTCGCCTGTCGTTGGAGCATATGGCTCATCTGGTACCAAAAATCATAGTTACCCGAATATGCGGTAATCCGCCCCATATCGATGTCGCAGATGTTCGTGCAGACCGCGTTGAGGAAGTGCCGGTCGTGCGATACCACGATGACGATGTTCGGGAAGTTAATCAGGAACTCTTCGAGCCAGGCAATTGATTCCATGTCCAGCCCGTTCGTCGGCTCGTCGAGCAGCAGAATATCGGGGGTGCCGAAAAGCGCTTGAGCGAGCAGCACGCGCACCTTTTTTGTTTCGTCAAGCTCGCTCATGTTCTTCTTTTGGTCGTCCTCGCCGAGCCCCAGCCCCGAGAGCATGACCCCCGCTTGAGACTCCGCCTCCCAGCCGCCGAGCTCGGCAAAATCAGACTCTAAGTCCGCAGCCCGCAGCCCGTCCGCTTCGGTAAAATCAGCTTTTGCGTAAACCGCCTCGCGTTCTTTCATAATCGTCCAGAGTTTTGGATAGCCGTAAATCACCGTTTCGAGCACTGAAAACGCGTTGAAAGCGAAGTGATCCTGCTGCAACACGGCAAGCCGTTCTCCGCTGGAAATCGAAATTTCGCCCTTATCGTGCTCTACCTGTCCGTCCAGAATCTTGAGGAAGGTCGATTTTCCCGCACCATTCGCCCCGATAATCCCATAACAGTTCCCTGGTGTGAACTTAAGGGAAACATCCTTAAAGAGCGTCCGCTGCCCGTAGGCGAGGCTGAGCTCAGAAACAGAAATCATTAAATACCTCGAAGCTCCATTGTATCAGCAAGGTTCAATTTATGGAAGGTGCCGCTACAGGCACGGGTGCACTTCAAAATTCGTGGTAAATCAGGTAGGCGCTATGGAAATCTCCAGTATAAGGAGGGGGAAGTCGACCCCTCGCCCGATAATTGCACCCGAACCGGTGAGGGTGTTTACGCA
>JAITNZ010000058.1 GCA_031290205.1 Spirochaetaceae bacterium | reverse complement strand
ATTCATTGCGCCTTCCGTTCGTGTTGTTCGTGAGGTTCGTGGTTGAATTCGGAACTGCTGCCCGCTCCCTTGTGCATCTTTACTCGATTAGCTCGATATGCTATATTCAGTCATGCGTGATATTAAAACAACAGATGGCAGGGAAATTCTGTTACCGAAAAACGATTTTTTGTTTAAGCTGATTTTCGGTGACGAACGCGCACTACAGCCGCTTCCAGCCTTGCTTTTACGAAGAAAACAGCGGTTCACGCAGAAGGCGATGCCCTACAGCAAAGCGCGCGGTTAGGAGCATGGCGGCAGCGCGTGCGCGAAAGCGCGTCGTGCGCCGACCGAGAAAGCCTTCCCCCGGTACTTCGATTTGCGGACGACGAGTTTGATGTCGAGTTTCTCGACCCTCACTTAAAGAGGGAGTTCAAGGATGACAAGCTTTGCATACTTGACATTCGGCTTAGGACAAAGAGAGGGAAGCACCTTGAGATTGAATTACAGGTGGCAGAGACGGCAAATATTTTTGAGCGCATCTGCTATTACAAAGCAGAAATGCTGGCAGGTCAGCTTAGAAAGGGCGACTGGTATGACAATGTCAAAAAGGTGATAAGCATAACGATAGCCGACTTCAATTTTATAGAAGGCGGCGATTCGGGACGCTATCATCATTGTTTTCGACAGCACGACCCCGTCGACAACACCTATTTTGGCGATGTCGAAGAAATACATGTGCTTGAATTACCGAAGGTGCCGATAAACTCCGACCAAACGGATGTCTGGATGTGGTTAAAATTCATAAATGTAGAGAATGAGGAGGAACTAAAAATGTTAGCGGCAGAAAACGAAGTAATGGAGACAGCGGTAAAGGAACTGTATAGGGTAAGCGCGGACGACGCAGTCCGCCGTGAGTATTCTTTACGCGAGAGGGCGTGGCGCGACGAACAAGCCCGCACTGCCTTTGCAATTCAGAAGGGCATTCAGCAAGGCATGCAGCAGGGCATGCAGCAGGGCATGCAGCAAGGCATTCAGCAGGGCATTCAGCAGGGCATGCAGCAAGGCATGCAGCAAGGCATGCAGCAAGGCATTCAGCAAGGCATGCAGCAGGGCATTCAGCAGGGCAAAGATGATCTCGTGCAATTTTTCAAGAATGGCGGCACGCTTGAAGAATTCCTTGAACAGAATTCTTCAAGCTGAGGCTTGCACAGAGCGAGCGCGTTAAGAATTTGTCCACAGACTCAAAGAGGGAAAGCTTTCTCAGGTACGGGCGCGAACGCTATGCGCACGCTTTACGGTAAGAGCAGATTTGGCACCGCTAAAACAGCCGCAATCCGACGCGAGGGCGCTCACTCAGAACTGAAATCACACTTTAACGGCAACCAAACTGAACAGAGGAGCGCAAGGCTATTGAGTGCCTCAACCTTCTTCCCCTATACTCCATCCCCCCTTCTTCAAATGTTCGTGTGGTTCGTGCCGTTCGTGGTTAATTTCCGAATTCGGAATTGCTACTGCTCCTTCTCCCTGTGGCAGCTCTAGTTGTAAATGGCGCCTCATGGTATAATCATTCCATAATGAAAGCGGTTTTTGCGTTATGTTTTTTCTTTTCTCTGTCCATGCCGGCTGTTTTGACGGCTCAAGCCTTGCCGCCCACGCCGCCGCTGCCGTTTCCCGGCGCATCGACTGAGGGAACGGCGGGGATACCCACTCAAGCGCCCCTTATCCCCTTCGTTGACCTGAGCGTGCGCAACCCGACGAGCGGGCAGGAAGTCGCGTTCAGCGTCCAGCTCCTCCTGCTGCTCACCGTGCTGACCCTCGCGCCGAGCATCTTCATACTGATGACGAGCTTTCTGCGCATCTCGATAGTGCTTGACTTTGTAAAACGCGCCCTCTCGTTGCAGCAGGTGCCGCCGAATCAGGTAATCCTCGGCATATCGCTTTTTTTAACGGTTTTTGTCATGTGGTCTACCTTCGAGCGCATCTACACAAACAGCGTCCGCCCGCTCTCCGAAGGGACGATAAGCGTAAGCGAGGCATACCGCGAAGCCGAAGCCCCCTTGCGTATTTTTATGTATAACCAGATGAGGGCAAATCCCGAAAATATAAGGCTTTTCATGGCGATGCGGAACCTTCCCCGCCCCGAGTCGCTTGCCGATGTGCCTACTTATGTGCTGATTCCCGCCTTCATTTTGAGTGAACTTACCATCGCGTTTAAGATAGGCATCCTCCTCTTTATTCCGTTCATCATCATCGACATGGTAGTTGCCAGTGCGCTGATGTCCATGGGCATGATCATGCTGCCCCCCGTTATGATTTCGATGCCTTTCAAGCTGATTCTCTTCGTGCTGGTCGACGGCTGGGGCTTATTGACCGACCAGATTGTCCGCTCGTTTGTCATTGACCGGTAATTTTTCGTATAATAGGAAAGGAGCCGGAACATATCGCCGATATTAAAACAGAGGGGTGCCCGCGTTTTGTATGTGAAGAAAATCATCCTCTTCCTCGCCTTTTCTCTTTTTGCTGCGGGTTTCTGCGCGGGGGAGATTTGGGTTGGGAACATCGATGGTAACTGGAGTACTGCCGCCAATTGGTCGCCTGCCACAGTTCCAAGCTTAACAAGCGATGTGGTTATTACTGGACCCTGCACATATTATCCTACAATAACGGGAACGGCTTCTTGTAAAAACTTGACGATTGGCGGGGGTGCCGCCACCCAGCTGGCGCTTTCAACCGGAGCAACACTCAAAGCGTATGGGAACATCGATGTGAATCCTAGTTGTCCCAATGGAATAATCTCGGACAGTACTTCGACCATTGAGCTTGCGGGAGGCTCAACTGTCACGCCCGCTACTTTTAGAATAGAGCGCGCGCAGGATGGTAGCTTGCTGATAACAGGTCATTATCAGTGTAACAATGATTATAATTTCCAAGCCCGTTCAATTGAAGTGAGGGGATCTTTGTTGAAAGGCGGTGCATCATCAACACAAGCATACTCATTAAGCGTAAGCGATACAGGTGATTTTTATATTAACGGAGGCACATTCGATATTGGTACCGGTGTGATTATTGATATAGGCAGCGGATCAACAGGTAATTTTACGGAAACAAACACCGGCAAGATAATAGGGAGCGGCACAATAAGTATTCAAGCGCTCCAGGGCGGCATTAGCGCAGCCTCCTCGTTAAATACCATATCCTCAGTAAAATTTGACACACAGGATGCTATCACGTTCAGGACAAGCGCTCCAACTTTGAATATTGTCGATTATATAAAAACAATCGATAATAACATAACGCTTACTGCTCGCAACATTGGGACAAGCGGAATAGTGGATGCCGGTACCGAAACAGTAACCATTGCGCCGCACACACCGAGCAGCGGTATTTATATACGAGACATCGGCGCGGAGATGAGCATACCAACCCTATTCTTACAAAATATAATCGCTAAAATGCTTGTCATTGGGGGGGCAAGCGCAACAGGCGCCATCTATATTGGGTATTCAGGCGCCATAGACCTTTCCAGCAGCCCCTATGATATGACCTTGCAAACTTCGGGCGCCCTCAATTTCTCTAGTAGCAACCTGAGCCTAGGAATCAAGACACTCTATGTGGATATAGGCGGCAATATCAACAATGCGAGCAGCGCCGCTACTAATATCACAGCCGGAACATTGACTGTTACTAAGGCGGCAAATATAGGCACGCTGGCGGCTAAACTTAACACATCAATAGGCATACTTAATGGGGGGGGGCTTGCAAACACAAAAAGTGTATTTATTAATAATACCGGAAAAAATTTAGCCGTAAATGTTGCTATCGGTAGCGCATCAAGCTCAACGACAGCCGTTAATATTTCGGCGGGAACAACAACTTACAGCCTGACTATTGCCGGGGCAATAACAGCAACAGGAAGCGCCGGCACAATTACGCTTACAGGCGCCCCTATTATTATTAACACACCCGCTCTTACATCACGGGGGGCGCAGATTTATACCGGCGCAACTCAGCTTAATCAAGATCTTACATTTGATTCGATATTCGGGAACGGCGTTATAACATTTAGTTCAACACTGAACGGGAATGCGGATAATACAATAAGTGTTGATTTTAAGTCCGGCAACGGCGCCATTACGTTCGGCGGCGTTGTCGGCGGTATAAATCGCTTAAAGGATTTAACGCTCACCAGCGGCAAGGTCGCTACCGGCGCATCAAATATTACCATAGGGGGCAATCTGAGCGTCGGAGCCACCGCGAACGTCGCGACCTTGAACAGCGGCGCTCGCACTATCACCGTAGGGGGCGATATTACCATCGGAACCGTCGCGACCTTGAACGGCGAAACAGGCACTATCAAGCTAGGCGGCAACTGGACGAAGAACGGCAACGACCCATTCAAATTCAACAGCGGCACGGGCACCGTTGAATTTATCGGCGCCGGTACATCAGTAATCACCGGCGTAAATATTTTTTATAATTTTACCTGTACTGTCGCCAAGACTATAAAAATGCCTGCGCGTGCATCGGCAACAACACCGGTAAGGCAAAGGGTGAATAATATTATAACCCTGGACAACGTTACTCTTACCACTGCCCACGGAACGCCTTCAGCAGATAGTAACCTGACATGGTTTGAATTGTATGTTCGAGAAAATAATACCGATCATGTTTTTGTTCAAAATACGACCATATCCTACGGGTATTCCGACACGGATTTACGAGGCACAGGGCTCGTAGGCGGCGGCGTTGCTAACGTTAACCTCATCGAAGGCTCAACGTACTGGTTCTTCTACCCCAGTATATATAAATGGACAGGCTTATCAACTCCCGCTACGACAGCGTGGAATGTATCGAGCAATTGGCTGAACGCGGATCCGCCGCCTCTTGATGATATCTCCCGCCCCAGCCCCGCAAATATTATCATTCCGAATCTGCTGCCGAATCTCTCGCCTGTAACGAACTTCCCCGTATTGAATGTGCCTATAGCGCACAATGGAATAATTACGATAGAGAGCAATGCGAAGCTGGATTTGAACGCCAGAGTTATTTCGGTAGACCAGATTGATAATTACGGCTCCCTCCGATTGCGGGGAACAGAAGTGGCTCAAGTTACCACAAAGATAAATGAGACGGGCAGCACCGTAGAATACTATGGCGCGGGTGATATATTAACCTATTTTGAAAACTCAACAGCACCGCAATATTATAATTTGAATATCAATAAAACAAGCGGCACATGGATAGCGGACCAAGCAATCAGTGCAAACAAAATAATAAATACACGCCCGACATCGGGCGCCGCCAAGATACAAATAAAGCAGAATATTACCGTAACGGATAGCGCGACATTCGAGGATGATATTAGCCTTTTGGGAGTAAGCGCGGCTATTACGATAGAGAGCACCACAAACGGACCTATCAACCTTAAAAAGATTGACGGCGCTAAAGCGCTGACAATTACTACCGTAGCCGGAACCGTAAAATTCGACGGACTTGTAGGCAGCATTACTCAGCTGAACTCGCTCGCCGTAACAGGGGATACGACGATAAACGGAAGCATTACCACAAGCGGGCTCTTGAACATAACAGGAGCCGCGACGATAAACGCAAACATAACCACAGGCGGGATCTTGAACATAACAGGATCTACGACGATAAACACAAGCGCCATTACCACAGTCGGGGACCAGACCTACGGCGGTGCAACCGTGTTAAGACAAAATGTAACATTAGGAACCATAACCGGAAATATAACGTTTAGTTCAACCTTGGACGGATTTGCCAATAACACCCAAAGTGCTGAAATTAATACTAACGGCAACATTGTTTTCGGCGGCATTGTCGGCGGCACCCACCCGTTGAAGAATTTGACGCTCATCAACGGCACTGTCCCCGCCAGTGCGGTGGATATCAACATAGGGGGGAATCTTACCCTTGGATCAGGCGGAAACTTTAGCGCTGATTCACGCACTCTCAATGTAGGGGGAAATCTTCGCATTTTATCAGGCTTATACTTCGGCGGCGGAACAAGCACTATCGACGTAGGGGGCAATCTGAGCCTCGAAGGAGGCAGCGTTCAAGCCCAAACAAGCGCTATCACCGTAGGGGGCAATCTGAGCCTTGAAGGCGGTAGCGGGAACTTGTTTGGCAACAATAGCACCATCAGCGTAACGGGAAATCTGAGTATCGGAACGGGCGTGACCTTGGTTGGCGATGCAAGCATCATCAGCGTAACGGGAAATCTGAGTATCGGAACGGGCGCGACCTTGACTAGCACCACGGGCACTATCAAGGTAGGCGGCAACTGGACGCGGGAGGGCACATTCACCTGCGGCACAGGCGCCGTCGAATTTACCGGCACTGGAACATCGGTAATCACCGGCGCAAATACTTTTTACAAATTTACCTGTACCGCCGTCAAGACCATAAAAATGCCCGCGCGAACATCGGCATCGACGCCTGTCCAACAAACAGTAAGTGATGCTATCACCCTGAACGGACCCACGCTTACCAGTGCCGCCGCCGCGCCTTCGGCAAATAATCTGACATGGTTTGAATTGCAAGTTGACAATCTTGCCTCTGTATCTGTTTCAAATACAACAATATCCTACGGCTATTCCGTTAGGGATTTACGCGATATCGTACACGGCGGGGTCGCTAACACCAACGGAGGGTCAACGCGCTGGTTCTTCTACAAAACCGATGACTATGTATGGACAGGGCTCTCGAATCCGTCTACAACAGATTGGGATGACCTGGGTAATTGGCTCAACGAGGATGCGCCGCCTGAAGATGATGTCGCCATCTTGCCCCCAACCGCGGCAAGGGTGAGAATTCCCTATGTGTCGAGTCCCGCTGTCTTCCCCCTATTGAATGTGCCTATATTACACAACGAGAAGATTACGATAGAGAGCAACGCGAGTCTCGATTTGAACGGCAAAATTTGTAACGTCGAGGAAGTTGATAATTATGGCACCCTCCGATTGCAGGGGACAGAAGTGGGTCTAGTTGCCACAAAGACAAACCGAACGGGCAGCACCGTAGAATACTATGGCTCGAGTTTTATAACAAGCTATTTTGAAAGCGACACAGGCATGACATACTCTACTTTGAAGATAAATAGATTAAGCGGCACATGGGATGTAAGAGATGGCTATCCAATCAGCGCGTACAAAATAGAAAATACCGCGGCGGGCACCTCAAAGATACAGATATGGGCTAATATTACCGTAACTCAAAGCGCGACATTCGAGGATGATATTTACCTGATGAACCCAAGCCCGCCCATTACCATAGATTGCACCACAAGCGGCGCTATCAGCTTTAAAAAGATAGCCGGACCTCGAGGATTGGTAGTTACTACAGGCGGCACCGTCACGTTCAACGACGTTGTAGGCACCGGACCCTATCCTGCTTCGCTCGCCGTAACAGGCAGGACGACGATAAACGCAAACATTACCACTACCGGCATATTGAGCATAACAGGGGCGACAACGATAGGTGATGCAAGCGCCATTACCATTAACACGAATGGCGCTCAGAGCTACAACGGTGCGGTAACATTAAAGCAGAATGTAACTCTGAATACAATAAATGTCAATATAACGTTTACAGGCTCGATAAACGGAACGGCGACGGGCGCCCAGAATTTCACGCTTGCGCTTGGCACAGGAACGGCAACATTTCACGGCTATCTTGGCGCAGGTAGAGCTTTAGGAGACATAATTATTGATTGTGGAAGGATTGAATTACCGAATGGATCGGGCATGTATTCCGGGAAAAGCATCACCCTCAAAACTTCTTCCGTAGGGGCGATTACTATTCAGGGAAATCTGGCGCTCAGCGCATCGACCGCCGCGTATCCGGCAGGCGGTATATCGTTTCCACAGCGGACAAGACATAACGGCGATCTTAACCTGATTCGCGGCACATGCGATATAGGCATGTCATACTATATGTATACTGAAATCGATGTGCCGGTGATTGCCTTTTACGGTAGTGCTCCAGCAAAACTCACCATGGGAACGAATACAAGTTTAGTTTTCGCCAGCGGACTTGGGAGAAGTTTTCGAACGACAGCAGGTTTTATATTAAACGTCGACCCTTCGTCAACCGTAAAGATGAACGGCACGGGATCAATCATTCTGGGCAGCCCGACGACGCAGATTCTGGGCAATCTTGATATTAGCAGCGCCACGATGATAACAGCGGACAGCGATATAATACTCAGCGGTAACTGGACGCAAGCGGCGGCGCCCGCCACAAGTAATTTTACCCCCGGTACGTACAAAGTTACCTTCACCGGAACTCAAGTTTCGATAATAGGCAACACAACATGGTACGATTTTGTTGCTAACACTCCGGGCGCCACCATAAAATTCTCGAACTGGAGCGCAGCAGGCAATGCCCATAAATTTACACACAGCATTACTATTACAGGAACGGCAGCTTCACCTATCACATTAGACTGCATAAGTCCAGTTTCATCGTATCCCAGTTCTCCTCCAAGTCCTACTACCGGATATTGGGTCATTGATATTTCCGCAGTGGGGGCAACGTATAATTTTCAGTATATAGAAGTATATCATAGTTTTGCCTATGCCTATGCAAGTGGTTCTCCGATAGAGGACGGAGAGATCTTTTATTTCCTCCAGGAAGTAAAAACAGCCAAAACGACTCCCTATTGGACGGTAAACTGGAAAAGGGAAGAATTTTACTTGTTGTATAGTTTTACCGAAGACAGCAACGGGGACGGCAGGATAGACAGGGTCCGCTTCCAGACCACCATGAATATGTCAGCCGGTAGCAGTCCCGGATCATGTAAGATAAACGTGAACGATGGAACGTATACCTATAGGGTAATTGGCTATGAACGAGTCTCCGGTTCAGACGATATGCTCTATGCCTATCTTGAACCGCGCGGGACGCCCGATACCGGCGCCACGCTTACGTGGAACTTGGTAAATTCAGGCAATTTCGTATGCGCTAAAAATGAACGTATACCCCTAAGCAATCCGCCCGACGGCTTTGCACTCACGGTAGACACCGCGCCGCCGCGTATATCTTATTCGTTTACATGCCCCGGTACCACAAGCGAGTATATACGTTTTACCGAAAGCGTTACCGGCGTGAGCGGTAGTTTTGATTTTGCAAATGGCACGACTATCACCACCATAACAAGCGCGCCGAACGTGGAATATCTTTTTACTCTGGATACTCCTTTTAGCGCGGCGGAGATTGCCGGGGATACCGATATAGTGCGCTATGATGAAAGAGTATTCCAAACTGCCGTCCGCGATATACCGGCATTAGCTCAATGGCGCCCTGTTCCGCCAACTCTGGAGATAAGCCCGCCAGCGCCGCAATACCCTCTTGATTTTACCTATAGCGTTTACGAACATATCGATACATCTAATCCTTACCCACAGGGCATCGACGGAACAAGCCCCTCTATGGACGGATCTACCTCCGACATTGCTAACTCCGACGGCGGTATGAAATTCCAGCTATCGCCCTCCGCCGCATGGTCAGGCGGCACGCTCAGGCGTGTGAGCGACCTCCTCCTCCTCGAAGAAAATACGAGCGGCAATCTCTGGACGAGTTATGCCGAGGATGAATTTGTTGCCATCCCGGGGGGACCAACCCGCGGCACTGACGAGACGAGCATTGTCCGCCGCTGGGATGGTAGCGGCACGCTTCTTTTTAGCGCTATATCAATTTTTGCACGCGACGAAATTATTTTAAGCACTGCGCCGTCATTGCTATTTGGTATTTCAGTCCCCGATGAATACCGGCGCGACCCTGCAAAAGGTAATCTCTGGCTGCCCCCAATTTCACCAAACGCTCAGCACCCTTACTATGATGTGGCGCTTAATATAATCCCCAAAGTGTTTTCTACCGCAAAGAGCCCCCTGGTTCCGCCTGAAACATTTTCACATAGCGGGGAGACGCCGCCATTTAATGTCTACCAATATCTGCTAAAAAAAGATGAACTGCAAAATCCGGGGACAATGGATTTTATCTACCAGATTCCAAATGCCTCGCCTGCGCTCTATGCCGCGCGCGTGGATAATGTTGGTGCTTGGTATAATAACATCAAGCCATTCTCGCTTATCGTAAAAGATATTGCCCGCCAGAGAGGCGGCGTTACCGTGTTGAAAAATGTGATTAAGCCCCTCAATGGTGATAAAGTATCGATTAACTATGTCCTTACGCAAAGCGGCGCCGTGAATATCAATGTCTTTACCCTTGACGGTAAAACGGTAAAAACAATCGAGCGCGGACGCCGCGATATAGGCGAATACTATATAGAATGGGACGGCAAAAATACAGGCGGTAATGTCGTCGCCCGCGGCATCTACTTTATCCGCATCGTCGCCCCCGACATCGACGAAATCCGCAAAGTAATCGTGGTAAAATAACTCCAGCGCCTCCCCGCTTGTGCTGGTTCCCCGCGCCGCCACAGGCGGTTCCTGCCCTGCCTTCACTTTGAAAAGGGCGTTGTTGACTAAGTTGCGCTGTGTAACAGCGAAACAATGGAAACAAAAACTTTTATTTTCGTGAAATCAGGCGAGGATTTCACGATACTGAGGCGTTACTCCTGTTCACATTTTATTCACAATTGCATGGTACATTCGTTATTATCAAAAGCCCCAGGAGGCGAAAATGGAATTTATTGAAAGTCATTGGCATTGTATTGTGCCTGCAGTCGTAATTATCGCGGTTTTATTGCTGCGCTCGTTGCCCCAAAAAAAAGGAGACAAAAGATGAAAAGATTTAGTTTGATTGCCGCCGCACTCTGCGTCTGTGCGGGTGCGGCGTTTGCCCAGAGCGGCGCGCAAAATATAATCAAGCCGCTTATTAGCGACAAAGATTTAGTTATCAACACGGCGGAACTGAGCGAGACGGCGCTCTTCTATCCTGTCGAAATCGACGGCACACGGCTGGAAGTGATCGCCGTCAAAGCGCCGGACGGCACCGTCCGAACGGCGTTTAACACCTGCCAGTCGTGCTACGACTCGGGGCTCGGTTTTTACAAACAGCAGGGGAACGTCCTTGTCTGTCAAAACTGCGGCAGAAAATTCAGAATGAGCCAGGTTGAAGTGCAAGGTCGTGGGTGCAATCCCGTGCCGATTTTCAAAGAAAATAAAACGGTAACGGCATCAACTATCACAATTTCAAAAGAGTATCTGGCGAAAGAAAAACAAATATTTGCCCGCTGGAAAAGAAGCTAGCAAAAGAAGGGGAATGGGTGATGCGGAATGGGGAATGGATAAGATTTTATTTTGATAAATCAGTATATTTCATGTAATATTCTGATATTTCAAATGAAAACCCCATCACCCATCCCCCATCCCCTATCACCCAAGGAGTATCATTATGGAAAGTATTGTAAACGGTAACACGGTTACCATTCCGGTCGGCGGCATGACCTGTGCGGCGTGCTCGGCGCGTGTCGAAAAGGCGATTGGAAAAATGGAAGGCATTATCGGCGTGTCCGTTAATTTCGCAACGGAAAAAGCAACGGTAAATTATAATCCCGGTATCACCCGCGTATCGGATATAAAAAAAACTATTGATAAAGCGGGATATAAAGCGCTTGATT
Organism: Spirochaetaceae bacterium; assembly: GCA_031290205.1. Lineage (GTDB taxonomy): Bacteria > Spirochaetota > Spirochaetia > Treponematales > Breznakiellaceae > JAITXS01. Next base: position 3,117 of record JAITNZ010000058.1, on the reverse strand, counting down.
TAAGCGGCGCCGCATCCGACGAGGATCGAAAACGAAAAGAGAAGGCTATTAAAGTGCTATGGACTAAATTTATTGTAGCCGTTTGCCTTGCCGCGCCGCTCCTCTATATCGCTATGGTGCCAATGATTAAATGGTTTAACCTCCCGTTCCCGCAGGCGCTCCTCCCCATGAACTTCCCCCTAATCTACGCGCTTGCCGAATTGGTGTTGGTGCTGCCGATTATCGGGGTGGGCTACCGTTTCTATACCATCGGGTTTAAGGCGCTTATTCAGCGCAGCCCGAATATGGACAGCCTTATCGCCGTAGGAACCACGGCGGCGTTTGTCTTCAGCGTGTATAATATTTTTCAGATTGCAAACGGCGAGTTTAACGCCGTTGATTCACTCTATTTTGAAACATCGGGAGTTATCATCGCGCTCATCCTGCTCGGTAAATCACTGGAAGCAGTGTCGAAAGGACGGACGAGCGAAGCGATAAAAAAACTCATGGGGCTTGCGCCGAAGACGGCTATCATCATTGTTGACGGCGTTGAAAAAGAAATACCGATAGAAGATGTCGAGATTAACGATGTGATAGTGGTAAAACCGGGCGCAAAGATTCCCGTAGACGGCACCGTGCAAGAAGGGCACACCTCGATAGATGAGGCTATGCTCACAGGCGAGAGTATGCCCGTCGATAAATGCGCGGGCGATAATGTCTATGCGGCGACGATAAACACCACCGGCGTTATTCAGTTTAAGGCGACGAAGATTGGCGGCGACACCGCGCTGGCGCAGATCATCAAGTTGGTTGAAGACGCGCAGGGGACCAAGGCGCCGATAGCGAAACTTGCCGACATTGTTTCGGGGTATTTCGTGCCGGTTGTGTGCCTTATCGCGCTTGCCGCCGGCGCCGCGTGGTTTTTTGCCGTATCCACCGGCGCATTCCCCCTCCCCCCTGGAAAAACGGCGGTCGAATTCGCGCTCACTATTTTTATCTCGGTGTTGGTTATCGCCTGCCCCTGCGCGCTCGGTCTTGCCACCCCGACGGCTATTATGGTCGGCACCGGCAAAGGCGCGGAAAACGGCATCCTCATCAAAGGCGGCGAGGCGCTGGAAACCGCGCATAAAATCAACACGATCGTCTTTGATAAAACAGGAACGCTCACCGAAGGCAAACCTAAGGTAACGGATATTATTATAGGGAACGGGGAGGAAAAAGAATTCTTGCAAATTGTGGCATCGTGCGAAAAAAATAGTGAGCATCCGCTGGCGCAGGCTATTGTCAACGAAGCGCTCGATAGACAACTCGACTTACTCGCGGTCGATAATTTTTTATCACTTACCGGCATGGGCATCGAAGCGGATGTTCGCGGCGTTAAGGCGCTGATTGGGAACCGCAAACTCATGGAAGAGCGCGGTATTTCACTTAGCGATTTGGAAGCAGCCTCCGACAGGCTTGCCGGTGAAGGCAAGACGCCGATGTTCGCCGCGCTCGACGGCAAGGCGGCGGGTATCATCGCCGTGGCAGATGTGGTGAAGCCGAATAGCAAGAAGGCTATCGAAGTGCTGCACAGCATGGGCATCGAAGTAGCGATGATAACAGGCGATAACAAAAAAACCGCCGCCGCTATCGCGAAACAAGTCGGCATCGACCGCGTGCTTGCCGAGGTGCTGCCTCAGGATAAATCAAACGAAGTAAAAAAACTCCAAGCGCGGGGGGGGGGGGGTAGCCCTGAAAAGCAAAAGCATTTTGTCGCCATGGTCGGCGACGGCATCAACGACGCGCCCGCGTTAGCACAGGCTGATATAGGCATCGCCATCGGGAGCGGGACGGATGTCGCCATGGAGAGCGCCGACATTGTGTTGATGCACAGCGATTTAATGGATGTGCCGACGGCTATCAACCTTAGCAAAAAAACCATTCGCAATATTAAACAAAATTTATTTTGGGCGTTTGGCTATAACACCGTCGGCATCCCAATTGCGGCAGGTCTGCTCTACCTCTTCGGCGGACCCCTCTTAAACCCCATCTTCGCCGCTGCCGCCATGAGCCTAAGCTCGGTATCGGTACTGACAAATGCGCTTAGATTGAAACGGTTTAAGGCGGAGAAGGTATGAAGAAGGGGTATGGGGTTTGGGGTATAGGGTATAGGGAAAGAGGTGCCTTTAGATAAGATAGCGGGGTTTTGAGCTTGCAAAATGCCAAGAAGATAGCAGAGTGAGGAGTTAGGAATGCGGAATAAGAGCTAAGGAGTGAAGGAAGATTGCGAAGTATGTTCTTCCCCCAAACCCCAAACCCTATACCCCAAACCCCTCCTCAAAACATAGGAGAATAAAAATGAAAAATATTGTAACCAAATTTACAATGTTGATGTTTTCCGCGATTGCACTGTTCGGTGTAATGTCGTGCGGGAAATTGGATGTCGTTGGAAGTGATTCGAAAAAATCCTTCGAGCGGCTTTTAGAAGTTAACGGTGGCGCGATCTCGAAAGACGAGATGAACGGCGGCTGGTCGCTTGCATCTCCTGACGGGCAGGCTCGTTTTGTGTGGAGTTGGGATTACAGCGCCAGCCCCCTACACGACGTGATGTTAGTGTTCGATGCGATGCCATTTATCGCCGCGGGCTTGGATCCTGAACAATTGCCGCCGGATATTGCCTATTACGACGATATGATCATGGTGGGGGCAAAACTTGGGGACGAACAATTTTCCGCCGAAACGCCGCTTGCCGCCTACGAGCATATTGTTGACAAGCATCGCAGCGCAATCGGGTATCACGCCTCGCTCGATCATTACGGGGTAAGCGTAGGGGGGGGCAATCTTTTTGAATGGGCAAAAGATATGAACACCAACGAGAAAGATATTGTGTTCGTCCTCAATCCCGACCCGTTTATCGCCGCCGGTGTCCAGCCCGACAGCATCCCCGGCTGGGCATTTGCAAAAGTTACGATTGACGACGAAAACGGCAAACCCGTAGAAGTTGATAAAATACTAAAGCCATTTAACTTAAAGTAATTTACTGCTTCCCCGCCCTTCAGGGCGGGGAAGCTCATTGAACGCTTTTCTCATAACGAAGGCAAGGCTGAAAGCGTGCATGGGGGGGGGGGGGGGGGGGGGCGGTGAAGAGGGGATTAA
>JAITNZ010000004.1 GCA_031290205.1 Spirochaetaceae bacterium | reverse complement strand
ATAATATCGCTCCAAAAAAATTGCTAATTTTTATTTTTTCATTTTTATTTTTTATTTGGCCCCCCCCCCCCCCCCCCTAAGAAGTAACAAGTTATCGTTAAAAACAAGCTCTACTTTCTTCTATAAAACGCACCAAAATGCATGCGGGAAGAACCCTCAATCTGCGCAGGGAAACGCGGCTATCTCGGTGGCGCTTGGGGCATTTTCAGCCTTGCCTTTGGTATGGTATGGGCGAATCGAGACAGAAGGCGGGGTCGGCAAGGGCTCCGCTGTCATAATCATCACCGCGAACATGGACGGCATCTCTATTTTCAAGCTTCCTCCGATGGGAAGCCTTCATTTTCTGACAACAACTCATGGTATGTACGATAGCAATTCAACTTTTTTAATAAGGCGCCTTATGGGCGCTTACATAAGACAGCGGGAAAGACCGCGAGGAGAGTTTGTATGAAAAAAGCAACACTCATTCCCCATCGCGCTCTCTTAGAAATGGTATTTTACACCGCTTATGCGGTGATAAAAGAAACTGCCCGTAGGGTGGTTAAATAAAAGTTTTGTCGGCGGACATTAAACGTAAGGAAAGTTTATGAATAAAAGAAAAATCGTAACGATGGGCTTACTGTCGGCGGTGCTGGTATGCGGCTTGGCTCTGGCAGGTTGTAGCAAAGATGCGGCGGCGAATCCTTTTGTCGGAGCATGGGGACTGACAACGGATCAGATAACGATAAGAGCGGATTTTCAAGACACAACGTGGATGATCACCTTCGATAGCTCAACGCAGGCTGGAACCTATACCCGATCAGGTAACACCGCAACTTTGAGCACAACAGGCCAGTCATCCACTATCTCCGCTACGGTTAGCGGCAATACGTTGACCATGACTTTTCCAGAACAACCACCGATTCCTCTCACTAAACTTTAGATAACCGGATGAGCAAAAAGAAGGGAGGAGCAGGTAACAGAGAGCAGCGAGAATTGAGAGATACAGCGAAGAGAGATTTCTGGTATGCTCTTCCTCTGTTCTCTGTTCTCTGTTCCCCCTATTCACTATATTGTCAATGTGAGCTTTTATTTTGGCAATTTCCTCATAATATAATGAAATTGCCTCTTTTAAATTTGAGCAGGAATATAAAATATTGACGTTAGCCGCGCAACGTCTACTTCCTGAACGATAGCTTCCATTTTTTGCTCCTTCTTATTTTGACGCTAAATGACAAGGATGGATATTTTCTCCGGCGCGATTCCATCCTAGATTCACATGCAATTCGCTGCTATAATAGCGCTATGGACTATGACTGTATCGTTATCGGCGGGGGGCATGCCGGATTGGAGGCGGCGTTAGCGGCGGCGCGGCTTGGGCTGTCTGTGCTCATGATCACGCTTAATCCCGACCGTATCTGCGCGCTCTCCTGCAATCCGGCTATCGGGGGGCTCTCTAAGGGGAATATCGTCCGCGAAGTGGATGCGCTCGGCGGAGAGATGGCGCGGCTTACCGATGCCTCGATGATACAGTACCGCGTCCTCAATCGGTCACGGGGACCTGCGGTGCAAGCCCCCCGCGCCCAAGTCGATAAAGCAGACTATCAAGCGCTGGCTCGCCGCGCCGCCGAAAGCCAGCACAATCTAGCAATCTTCATGGACACAGTCGTCGACCTCATGGTAGAGGGTGAGTGGGGGGGGGGGCGGGAAAAAGTGTGCGGCGTTGTTACCGCGCGCGGGCACAAGATAAGCGCTCGTGCGGTGATACTCGCCGCGGGAACTTTTATGGAGGGGAAAATATTTAGAGGCGAGTATGATGCGCCTGAGGGGCGGCTCGGCGAGGCGGCGGCGCTGGGGCTTGGTGCGGCGCTGCGGCGGCGCGGTTTCCCGCTGGGGCGCTTCAAAACGGGAACGCCTGCACGCATCGCCGCGCCGAGCATCGACTTTGAAAAGTTAGAGCGGCAGGAGGGCGAGCCGTTCGTTCCGTTCTCGTTCCGCCACAGGCGGGTTCAGCCTTGCGCTTGGCAAGAGAAGGGCGATTTGTTCCCGCAGGCTTCGGCGCGTAAGGGGGAGCGGGGTTTTAGGGGCGGCGCCCCTAGGAGGGGGGGTAGCGTAGAACCCGAAGGGTTCGGAGCGGGGGGGGGGCTCCCCCCTTCTGATCTCTCCTCGCTACCTTGCTATATTACGAACACGAATAGTGATACGCATAACATAATCCGCGAGAACATTCAGCGCTCGCCGCTCTATAGCGGAAAGATAACGGGGACGGGTCCTCGCTACTGTCCTTCGATTGAAGACAAGGTGATGCGCTTTCCCGACCGTGACCGGCATCATCTTTTTATAGAGCCTGAGGGGCGGGGCACGAATGAGTATTACCTGAACGGGCTTTCGTCCTCAATGCCTGAAGATGTGCAGGAACGATATATTCACACGATTTACGGGCTGGAAACCGCGCATATTGTCCGTCCGGCGTATGCGGTGGAATACGACTACCTTGACCCCCTCGACCTCTATCCAACACTCGAATCCAAGCGGCTTGAGGGCTTTTATTGCGCGGGGCAAACCAACGGTTCTTCCGGTTATGAGGAAGCTGCCGCGCAGGGTCTTATCGCCGGTATCAACGCCGCAGGAAAAATTTCTTCTAAGAGGGGGGGGGGGGCTCCCCTCATCTTAAGCCGTGCGGAAGCATATATCGGAGTGTTGATTGACGACCTAACGACGCTCGGCACGAAGGAACCGTACCGCATGTTCACCTCCCGCGCTGAGCACCGTCTGATTCTGAGGCACGATACTGCCGACAGCCGACTTACCCCCAAGGGGCGGGAGGCAGGTCTTATCGATGATGAGCGCTGGGAGCGTTTTTTGCGGAAGACCGAGTCGATAGATGCTATCAAGGACTTGCTTGCTAACAGAAAAATTATTTCGTTTACGCACAATGAAAAATTAGCAATGAGTGAGGAACGCTTACAAGACTTGGCAGCATTAGCGCCCGAGCTGGCTGAGTATCCGCCTGAGTGGATCGAACGGGCGGTATTAGATAGCAAGTATGCGGGCTATATCGAAAAGGAGCGCCGTCTTGCCGCGCGGCTTGGTAAGCTGGAGGCAATCAAGCTTCCTGCGGATATGGATTACGCAGCCTTGAGCGGGCTTTCGATGGAGGCGCGTGAAAAATTTTCTGCGACCCGCCCACTTTCTGTCGGGCAGGCTGCGCGCATTCCTGGCGTCCGTCAGGGGGACATCGCCCTGCTGATGGTGCTTGCGGCGCGGGGATAGCGTATCATAGTTTCATACAAAAAATGTCTATACATTATTTTTTTTCAAAGTCTTTATAAAATAAACTAGGTTGAATTCCCTTATTATTCTGATATTTACCATTTTCATAGGTATTATAATTGTCAGAAATGGTATGGTAATATATTTGGCAAATTTCAACCATTGGATATATCCTTACGGGTTGAATACACTGCATTTCTAATGTCCAATAGCCGCTAAATCCAACATCGCCAAAACCTGCTGTTACATGAATATAGATTCCCAATCTTCCAACTGACGATCTTCCTTCTAGCATGGGAACATATTTGTTAGTCTTTGTATATTCAAATGTCCTACCCAAATACAATTTCCCTGGGCGCAAAACATACCCGTTTTCAGGAATTTTTATTTCATTTGTATTTAATGGCGTTTTCATGTCAAGAATTTCGTCAGTATAAACCAATAATTTATTATATAACCTCAAGTTATAGCTATTGGGGTTAAGCATTGATTTTTCAAAAGGATCGATTTCTATGTCGCCTTTTTCTATAGAGTTTGCTATTTCTATACCCGAAAGAATCAAACCACGCCCCCGCAACAATCTTGCCTCAGTCCAGATTATTATATACAGTCTCAATTAATTATTCAAGTAGGAAAGCGCCATTCTCGGCAGTTCCGAATTCAACCACGAACCTCACGAACAACACGAACGGAAGACGAAACGAATATGAATAATGGTGCTAAACAAGGCAGAAATCATGAGAATTGCGCAATTTGTTCGTGTGGTTCGTGCCGTTCGTGGTTAATTTTCGAATTCGTAATTGTTGCGCCATTCTGCGTATGTCGCATAAGTTCAACAAAGCTATTCATATTTTGCGCCGAAATTCCGATTTTTTAAGCATGAGAAGTACATTAATTTCCGCCATTGCGCTTGCGGCTGGTTTTTTGTTTTTTTATGCCGGAACGGAACTTTACGGGGCGGAAAACAGCGGTATGTCCGTCATTCTTGATTGGGTCAATATGAAAATCAATGTTTCCTGCCAGTTGGAGCTTAAAAAACTAGGACTGAACCTTCCCGCAGGGCGTACGCAGGCGGAAAACAGCCTTTTTGGTGAATATAATGCAAAAATAAAGAATTTTATGTACTCGATTTCGGTGGATTCTTCTTCCGTAATGAGCGACCTTATAGAGCATGGAGAGCTTTCACCCGCTGCCATTGATGACATTGTACTAAACGCAAAAAACATTCCCCCCACATTGTCTGTTGATATGCAGCGGATTTCAAGCTCTCATAGCATCACGCTTAACGAAATTTCATCAAAGCTGATAAAGCACAGCGCGGGTGTTGATTTTGAACATAAGATAAATCCGCCGGCTGTTCCCTCATTTACCGGCATCATCATTATCGCCGATAAGGAATTGCCCATACACGGGCGTTATAGCGGCGCCTATCTTCAACCCTGCCTTTTCCCCAAGATTTGGGATACCGAAATGAATCTGGTTTATGATAAAAAATTCGCCGACCCCGATGTCTTTCATCATTCTACACTCGTGCATTATGCGGATAGCGGGACTATTTTTAAGATGACGCCGTCCGGCTTATCGCCCGAACTTGAAAAAATCGTCGGGAGCAAACCGTTAAAGATAATTGCGCGCGGCGTTTTCGGCATCCGCCCTACGGACCCGATCATCGATATCGAAGATGCCACGCTGATTCTCGCTTCCGAGTCGAACCGCAATTTGCTCAGGCAAGGGCGCGTCGTGTTTATCAGTTCGACCGAGGTGTTACAAACAGAATATTCTGGACTTTAGGAATTATTTCTAACTTTTCGTTTTTCGTTTTTCTACAAGTCCTGTTATTCTTTCAAACTGCAGGCGGGAGCCGTCGTCTAAAGTTATGCTGCCTGAAAAAAAACCATAGACCTGTTGCACTTTATACAATTGGTTAAATATATAGTTTTTGCGGGTATATTGCTGAATTGGGTAAAAAGCCATTTCAAGACGAAAATCGTTACTGGTAAATTTCCACGGTTGTAACCAGCCTAAGGGGGAAAGCTGAAACGTTACGAGTTCCAATTTATGAAGTTTTCCGTTCACAAAAAAAGCATTTTCTGTTCCGCAGGAACTGTCCGCCGTTCCATAACCTATACTAAAATTGACCTCGCGAGTGTTGACAAGCCCGCAGCCCGCAGCCCAATAGTGCACATCCTTTTTTGGACGCACTATTCTATTCCAGTAGAATATCCCCCATGCCCGACCTTTCTTAAAAGGCATTTCTATATTTTCATATTGCATTACCCCTTCTACCGACCACCACGGGGAACAGTGTGAAAATTGGAAGCATCTGTTTTCACCTTGATGCAATGAATTTGTGTAAAGCCCCTGGGCATCCGGGGGCTTAATTAAAACAACTTCACCTCTTAAATTTCTATTATGCCCAACCTGCGGTATCTCTATTTTAATTATTTTGCTACCCTGATCCATAACAATAAAATCAAGAATGGTTTTTTCATGATGCCAGCGTATCGAACCTGCTTCACTTGTAGTGGGGAGATTTAAATCGCCAAGCGGAAAAGGAATTGGAATTGTTCGTGACGCTATATGTTTGTCAATAAGCGAGACTGCCGTTACATTGATAAATCCTAAAAAACCACCATCATAAATTTCAAATATAAACATAAACGATTTTGAAAAGATAATATATTTGTCTGATGAACTTATCCACCGTTGCGGTGTCCATACTGAAGCCGCATTATACACAAAATGCGGATCGCGCGCCCAGCCTAGATTAGTGGGCACACCTCTATTATCAAGTATCGCGCGTGTTTCTGCGATTTCTATTTGATTCATCAGTTACTGCTTGCTTTTCGCGTTTGCCTTCGACATGAATTTTTCGTTGTTGATAATAAAGCGCTCATGGACGCCTTCCCCTATGGGTCCGTCCCCGTCAAAAGCGCGCACGTCAAAGACAAGCCGTTTCCCGTCTACTTCCCTTAGAACCGCCTCCGCACGGATTCCAGCGCCAAGCGGGCTCGCCGAACTATGCTTGATGTTGATGAGGGCGCCGACGGTCGAGCAGCCTTCAGGCAAGGCGGCAGCTACCGCCGTTAAGGATGCCTTCTCCATCAGAGCAACCATCGCCGGTGTTGCGTAAACATCCAAGGTACCGCTCCCCAGGGCAACGGCGGTATTTTTGCCGGTAACAAGTTCACTTACTTCAGCCCCCAAGCCGACTTTTAATACGCTTTCATTATTCATAAACCCCATTCTTATCCAATTTCGTTGTGAAAGTCAATAGCTTCAGCACCTCCC
>JAITNZ010000232.1 GCA_031290205.1 Spirochaetaceae bacterium | reverse complement strand
GGCGGGGCGGGGAAGGTTTGCCGAAAAAATTTGCCGAAATAAACTACGCAGAAATAAAATCCCAAGCTACTGCTTGGGATGGAGGAAAAACTACGCAAAAAATGCCGCCGTAGGCGAGGGCGTCTGTTTTTCGGCAAGCCTTCCCCGCCCCGCCCGTCCCCGCGATTAAAATCGCGGGGGGCAGCTCAAGTGCGGGAGGTGCTGGAGGTATTGGCATCCCCTCTCATTCGCGTTAAAATAAGGCGTGCGATTTTTTTCTTGTTTTTGTTTGTTCCTCCTGCTGTCTGCGGGCGTGACTCCGGCGCTGAGTTTCACTGACGAGCAGGCGCCTGAAGCGCTGGCGCGTGAGCTTGTGCAGGCGATGAGTGATGAGGAGGCGCTGGCGCAAGTTTTCATGTTCGGTTGGCGGGAGTTGGAGGCGGGACCCTCAGCTTTGATTCAGGCGTGGATTGCGCGGCGGCATATCGGCGGGGTAAAAGTGTTCGGCTGGAATACGGTCGATGCCGAGCGGCTTGCGCGGACTATCGGCGGCTTTCAGCGGGAGTCTATCCGGCAATCGCCGCAAAAAATTCCGCTCTTTGTGGCGACCGACCAGGAGGGGGGGCTTGTTCGCCACGTGAAGGATTTGACCAGTGATACGCCGGGTGCGATGGCAATCGGGGCGTCGGGCTTTCCGGAGGATGCTTATCGGTCGGGCTTCTATATCGGGCGGGAGCTTGCCCTGCTCGGCATCAACATGAACTTCGCGCCGACTGTCGACCTCTATACGAACCACAAGTCGCTGCTGATTAGCTCGCGCTCTTTCGGTGATAATCCGGCTAAGTCGGGGGTGCTCGGCGCGGCGTTTGCCAAGGGGCAGCTTGCCGCGGGCATTGTGCCGACGGCGAAGCATTTCCCCGGACACGGAGATACGGCGCTAGATTCGCACGGCGTCCTCCCCCGCATCAGCGCCGATTTCGATACCCTGTGGGAACGCGAGCTGGCGCCCTACCGAATGCTTGCGAAAGAGGGCATCCCCGCTATTATGAGCGGGCATATTGCCTTTCCAAATACGCCTGCGCAGATGACGCCGGCATCGCTTTCGCCCTATTTCCTTACCGAGATTCTGCGAAAAAAAATCGGCTTTCGGGGGCTGGTCGTTACCGACGACCTTTCGATGAACGGGGCGACGGCAAATTCCGGCGCGCTCTGGATAACGGCAAAAGAAGCGCTGCTTGCCGGCAACGACCTGATTATGATGTCGATTACTCCCGCGCTTGACGCGACGATTTGGGTGAACCTGCTCGATGCGATGCACAAGGAGAGCGCCTTTCGCGCGCGGGTGTTCGATGCTGCCGAGCGAATCGTCTCTGCCAAACTGAAGTATCTGCGCGGCGAGAAGGCGGTACCCGCCATCCCCGATTTGGACAAAGTGCGGAGGGATATTCCCGACAAAGAGGGCGCGCGGTTTTTTCAGGATTTAGCCGTGCGCAGCGTTACGTTTGCGATTAACAAAGATGCTGTTTTCCCCCTTAGCCAGCAGAAGGCGGGGCGGGTGCTGCTCGCTGGGCAGAGTCTGGATTTTTTCAAAATAGGGAAACTCGCTTACAATAACGCGCCGGGCTGGTGGTACACAGCGGGCAATGTCGGCGACCTTAAATCAAGGGCGGCATCGGTCGATACAATCATCTTTTATCTTCAAACTGAGGAGGGGATCAACGTCCTCCGCGCAATTCGCCCGCTCGGGAAGCGGGTTATCGTGGTATCCGTGCTCAGCCCCGCGTATCTGGAAGCGGTTCCTTGGGTAGACGGCGCTGTTGCCGTCTACAGCAATTCCTACGAGTCGCTCGTCGCCGGTTTTTCCGCCGCATTGGGCAAAACACCCGCCAACGGCGAGATGCCCTTCACCCTAAACCCGTAGCCCAAAGATTTTGTAGATTGGCGCAAAAAAAAATTACGAAAGACGTGAAGAAATCGCCAATTCATAAAGGTATTGTGGGTGCACTTCAAAATTCGTGGTAAATCAGGTAGACGCTATGGAAATCTCCAGTATGGGAGGGGGGAAGTCTCCCCCTCGCCCGATAATTGCACCCGAACCGGTGAGGGTGTTTACGCAATTAATCTAGCACGGCGTAGCGCAGGACAAGTAAACTTTACGCCCCAAATGCCCCCCCAGCCCCCCCCCTTAGCATTATAGGTATCACTTTAGAATTTACCCCGAAAAATAAATTGCACCCGGTATTGTATAATTATTCGTTTTTATTCACGTCCATTCGCGTCCAAGGGGAAGGCTTTCTCAGGTACGCGGCACAAGCGCTAACGCGCCCGCGCTCGCTGCCATACGGGGAGGCAATCTCGTGCAGCGGCACAAGCGCTAACGCGCCAGCGCTCGCTGCAATACACGACGCCACGAGCATTTGCTGGAAGCGCCGCTTCCTGTCTCGGACGCCTTTTTCTTACTAAAGGCAAGGCTTAGACCGCCTGTGGCGGCGTTACCGCGCACTCCACTGTAGGGCTTTACTGTTAGCCAGCATCGCCGCCGCCAAGCCAATTGGTCCGAAAAGCTAGGGCGAGCGCATTAAGAATTTGTCCACAGATGGACACAGATAGACACAGATTTTCACTCCGCAATTTTCTTCATCTGTGTTAATCTGTGTCCATCTGTGGACATTCTTCTTCAGCATTTTCAAATCGCCCGCGGAATAGACGCGAATAATCATAAAATTTCCTTGCAAATTGCGATTTCTTTGCGTCTTTCGCAGGCTTTTTTCTGCATCAATCCGTAAAATCTGCGGATTTGCGTGATTTTTAATTTTAATGCGCTCGCCCTGTCCGAAAAGCCCTCCCCGCTTGAGCTGCGAGAGGATGTTCCCCGCCGCGTAGCCGGGCGGGCGGGGAAGGTTTGGGGGAAGGCAATCTCGGTCAGCGGCACAAGCGCTAACGCGCCCGCGCTCGCTGCCATCCACGTAACCGCGCACGCTACTGTTAGGCTTCACCGTTAGGCTCCACTGCCCGGATTTCCTGAGGGCTTTACTGTAAGGATTTCCTGTAAGCCGACAAACACAGCGCCCAGCCAGTTCGTCCGGGAAGCCCTCACCGCTTGAGCTGCGAGAGGATGTTCCCCGCCGCGTAGCCGGGCGGGCGGGGAAGGTTTGCCGAAAAAATTCACTGGTAAACGAATTTAGTCGGCTATTCGCCGACATTCGACAATGCTTTTCCTAAGTGGCGGAAAATGCATCCGACGAGAGAAACGTACTTGCTTAGGAAATGGGTGCCTGTTTTTCGGCAAGCCTTCCCCGCCCGCCCGGACCCCGCGATTGAAAATCGCGGGGGGCAGCACAAGCGGGGAGTTGCTGAAGGGGTATTGACATAATTCGCAAAAATGTCAAAAATACCAAAAGCTGACATTTTCTTAAAAAGTGTCAGAAAAAATTTTTAAGGAGAATTTTTTTATGATGACAAAAAAAACTGTTTTTTTGGCGGTCTTGATGGCCGCAGCGGGTTCGGCGCTTTTTGCGCTCGATTTAAGTTTCGGCGCCGGTATATGGACGGGCGCCACAGCCAACAAGATGTCCTCGGAGGATAAGAATATTACTGTGCCCGCTGGGATGCTTTACCCATTTACTGGGCAATACCTCCCAGTTATCGCTACGCCCGCTAAGATAGCCCTCAATTATACGGTAAACGACAATGATATTGGGGGCTTCTTCTTTGTCGATTGCGAATATGCGGAACTTACGCTCGGCTACCTTTGCCAGGTCGGCACGGTTAGTAAAATAACGACTCCCATGGTAAGCGGGGACCCACAGCTTGATAGTTTTCTTGCCCAGTCTTCAACACAGGGAAATAAAAATTATGTGTCGCACCTCTTCAACATTGATGTTTTGGGAAAATACCCCGTTGCGATGAGCGAACAACTAACGCTTTTTCCGGCGCTCGGTCTGATGTTCCGCATCCCCGTCGGCGGTAACGAAAACAGCGACTACAAGCACGAAGCGAACTGGGGTTTGGGCATCAAATTGGGCGGCGGCATGGACTTACATGTGTCCGAACATGTCTACATCCGTGGGGAACTCCTCTGCTACTTTGAGCTTGCCGCAGACAAAGAGATAAATGTCCCCGAATACGCAGATCAACTGTCAGTGTTCCAGCCCGAAAACGGCACCGCTTTCACAGTAAAGAGCGAAGGCTACTACATTCAGCCGCAGGTAAAACTCGCCGTCGGCTACAAGTTATAGAAGATTGGGGATGGGGGAAGGGAAAGATTTCAGTTTGAAATAATTCTTCATTGCGCCTCAGGGCTTTCTCCCCTCCCCTTCAGTTGGTAGTGATGCCTTGATGGCATTGCTGTCGCCGTGATGTTCATGTACGATGTCCGAAACGGCATCGTATCCGAGCGTCGGCACATAAGAGGCTGCGAAGGCGCACGATGCATCGAGTAATGCTTTACAGCGCTCTTCGTTTGCTTCGAGGGTGTCGATACATTTTGTTCGAAAAATAAAACAGGCGTTTTTGAGGATGGTAAAACTCTCTAAGAGGGAATCGGCAATGAGGGGGAGGAACGCGTTCAACTCAAATTCGCCGCGTGAAGCTGCCATCGTGATGCTATAATCGTTCGCCTGCGCTTTTATCGCGCATTGCATCACCATTTCTGGGATTACCGGATTTACCTTGCCGGGCATTATCGTGCTGCCCGCCTGCATAGGGGCAAGTTTTATTTCCATCAAGCCGCCGTTCGGTCCCGAATTCATCAGCCGCAGGTCGCCTGCTATCTTTGAAAGATTAACGCTGAGCGCTTTTAACAAACCGGACACTTCGACAAACACATCATTATTCTGCGTTATATCCATAGGATATTCGGCGGCGGCAAGCCCTATGCCGGAAAGCTCCCGCAGCTTTTCTATGATTAGAAAACTATAGCGGTGTTTTAACGCATGCAATGTCTTATCGTTATTTTCGATAAGCCCGACGGCGGCGCCGCCAATATTCACCTGACGCAAACGCTCTTCAACTTTGTAAAGCCTCCAGCGGTCCCGCGCTATCGCCTGGGCATAAGCGCCGAATGCACTGCCGAGCGTTATCGGAACCGCATCCATCAGTTCCGTTCTGCCAAGTTTTTTTATGCGCTCAAATTGATTTTCTTTTTTTTGCAGCGCCTCCTGCAAAGCGGCGCATTCCGCGCTTAATTCCCGCAGCAGCAGTATCGACGCGATACGGAGCGCCGTGGGATATACATCATTAGTTGATTGAAAGCGGTTTACATCATCGAGGGGGTGTATAAGGTCGTAGCGTCCCGCTTGTGCACCAAGTATGCCCAGCGCGGTGTTAGCGATAACTTCGTTTACATTCATGTGAGTTGAGGTGCCCGCGCCGCCCTGTAGCGCGTCAACGACAAACATATCATCGGCATCTCCGGCGAGGAGTGTATCGCACGCCTGATCGATAGCGTTATATTTATTCCGCGCGGCGGCATTATCTTTTTCGATTTCGGCAAAGCTTAACGCCGCCGCCTTCTTCACCAGAATCAACGCGCGCACAAGATGAATGTTTGTCCGCTTATAGTCCAGCGCGAAGTTTTCTTTTGCCCTCGCCGTCTGCGCCCCATAGAGGCAATCGTCAGCTAAGCTAACAAGCCCTAAAAAATCTTTTTCTGTTCTCATTGTCTTTCTACGACCTCTCGATAATTTCAATGTCATCCGGCGTTAAACCATACAGTTTATAAACCGCTTTATCAATCGCATTGTCAACACCATCAATTTGCCGGGAAATTATTTTTTTTGCCTGC
>JAITNZ010000133.1 GCA_031290205.1 Spirochaetaceae bacterium | reverse complement strand
CTTTTCCTAAGTGGCAGAAAATGCGTCCGATGAGGAAAAGTACTTGCTTAGGAAATGGGCGCCTGTTTTCTGATGAGCCTTCCCCGCCCCGCCCGTCCCCGCGATTAAAATCGCGGGGGACCTGCTCAAGCGCGGGAGGCGCTGGAGTTAGTTGTAGAGCTTTTCGATAAGCAGCGAACATTTGCCGGAGGGGATGGGGAGGGTTTTCTTCTTCTTGCCGAGCAGGTTGATGGTAAAGTAGTAGAGTTTTTCGCTTTCAACTTGGATTTCCCAGCCGCGCGGGGACTTGTTCGCGAGTATCGTTATCAGATTCTTTTTAAGCGAAAGATTTTCGATACCCATGATTTCGAGGTTGGGGATAATCCAATCGACCGTTTTACGGGGCAGCGAAATCGTCAACCCAATGACATTTTCGACGATAAGGCAGATGGTGGAAAGTCCGGCAAAACTTAGATACTGAGACCGTGGGAACTTTATACCCGCCGGCATACTCGCCGGAGGCAGCGCCGCTCCGCCTGACATAGGCAGATACGCCTCGTACAGATGCGTTCTTCGCAACTCTTCGTCGGTGTTCATCGACTCAAGGACAAAGTAAAGATGGCGTATCGCACATTCACGCGCTAAATCCCAGCGCATATAGCGTTCAAGCCCCTTAATCACCATGAAGGTAAGGTGAGGGAAAACCGAACCGCGATACCCGGCGCCTTTTTCGTTGAACGTCCTCTCGCACTTCGCTATCGAAGGGAATGGATGCGGGGTGCCGAAAAATTGGGGGTCTTGCAGTTTCTTGATAAGCTGCTCGGCTTTCCCCTCGTTGGGCAACTCGGCAAGCATCGTCCAGTAAGAGGCAAGCGTTTTCACCTTTACCTGCTTTTCGTTCTTGTCAAGATCGTAGTAATAGCCGTCCGATTTATTCCACATAAGCCCGTTTATCCGTGTTTTAAGCGAAAAATACTGCTTTTTATAGCGAAAACTCATGTCCTTATCGTTCAGGATGTCGGCAATTGCCGACATATAGAGCACATTCACCGCCATCATCGCGTTAAAATCGATGGGGTACACGGCGGCGTCCCTCGGAGCGTTCCACATACCGCTTGCCCGCCACGGCACCTTGTATAACCCGTTTTCAGCTTTGAAGGTCGCGTCGAGCCATCCATTATATTTGTCGATGATGGGGAGGATTTCCTTTATTCGCTTCTTATTCGACACTTTATGGTAGAGGTTGAATTCCGCCCAGGCAAAGAGGGGCATTCCCACGCCTTCCGGGTTATCCGCCGTCCGCACCGCTTCGCCGCTTGTCAGGTCGTATTCTGCCCGTATCGCGCCGTTTTCTTCCTGCCGCTGGTAAAAAATATCCAAGCTTGTACTCGCCGAATAGATACGGTTGGAATATACCAGAAAGAATGATGAAAAGAGGGCGTCCATCTGCGTAACCGAGAGGCTCCCTGGATAAGCAAAAAACTTACCGGTTATAGCGGCATTTTCCGTGCTATGTTCCCAGCAATCCTGAACGAGCAACCATGCTCGGTCATAAACATCAACGAAATCCTGATCATAGAAACGTATTCGGGGAAAATCACGTTTTGTCACAATACCACCTTTGCATAATAGCTTTTTACCAGCATACAGTACATTTTAGCACAATAACAAGGAAAAGTCAAAAAATTAAGGTTGCGGAGAATTTTTCTATTTGTCCTCGGACGCACACAGATTTGTTGAGCTTAATTCAGAAAAATATTTTTTATTACTAATTTTTTCTCTACAACCAATCCATGTTGCATATCTTCGCTCACCAGTATATCGCTCCCTGAAAATAATGCGCTTCCGACTAAAACACTATCCCAGAATGAAAATGAATATTTTTCTCTTAAGAAAGATGCAGTTAATACTATTTCTTTTGTAAAGTCCTGTATCGTACACGTCCTGTATAAATGTTCAACACATCTTCTTATTTCTATTTCGGAAAATTTATACCGCAACAAAGTATTAGACACTTCATTAATTACTTGATATGAAATTACAAAAATACTGTTAAAACTATTTTTCAATAAAAAATCTTCAACGATTTTATATTTCTCATTATCAAGAAGAAATAGATATATCCATATATTTGTATCCACAAATATTTTATTTATCATAACATTCTCCCCGATTAAAGGCGTAGTTTTTTACCGTTTTTCTGTTTGCCGAGGCAAATTGTAATAGCGCTTTTATATTTTCTTCCCTGCCTTTTCCTAAATTAAAATTCATGAACTCGGACGACCCCTCGCTATCAAGCACGGCAAAAGCCGTTAAATCCTTGTCGTTCATATAATCATCGTATAAACTGTCCATTCCTTCTTCCAAAGATAATTTTTCTTCTTCTTTTCGAATTGCGTAGATAACTTTTTCTACAACAAGCATTTTTTGCAAAAGTGGCAAGCTGTTGATTTCACGCACAATTTGTGTTGTTTCCATAAGACCTCTCATAATTAATCCCCCGCACAACAATTCCCCTGCGGCTTTGCATCTTTACATCTCAATTCCTGTCGCCAGTATCTCTCGGACAAAGGGATTATCCCGCTGAATTTCGGATACCGGGAACGCAAGCGGCTCAAAAAATACCCCTTTGTAGTTTCCCGCAATGGTGAGCAGCTCAAAAATGATTTCGGTGCGCTGTTTGCTATTAAAAGTTTCTAAAAAAAAGCACATGTCAATGCCGCTTAATTCATCAGCCGACCCTTTCGCATACGACCCAAAAAGATACACCTTCGTTACCGGCAGTATTTTACGGACATCATCAGCATAATTTTTTGCTAAAACCCTCACGGCTTCAATGTTTGCAGCCATACAAACAGTTAATACCTCCGCGGTCTATCCCCCCGGTCGCCGCCTCTACCGCCTCGGTCGCCGCTTCCACCGCTGTGATAGCCGCCGCCACCTCCGCTGCTCCGGTCGCCGTAGCGCGGGCGGTCGTCTCGGGGGCGGTCATCGCGCGGGCGGCGCTCTTCCGGCGGGGGCGCTCCGTTGGGGTCTATCGCGTCGATGTACGAGAGGTTGAGCCTTCCCATCTTGTCTACCTCAAGCAGCTTTACGGGAATCTCCTGCCCTTCCTTGAGGATGTCGGCGACATTCTCCGTGTGCGTGCGAGACAGTTTCGAGATATGCACCAGCCCTTCTTTGCCGGGGAGTATCTCGACAAAAGCGCCGAAGTCCATCAGACGCACGACCTTGCCCTTGTAGATGCGCCCCGTTTCCGGGTCCTCCACTATGCCCTTGATAGCGATCTTCGCGTTCTCCGCATCGGCGGTATTCTTGCCGTAAATCGTGACGGTACCGTCGTCGTCGGTGTTGATCCTCACCTTATACTGCTCGGAAAGCGCCTTCACGTTCTTGCCGCCCGGTCCTATCAGCGCGCCGATTTTGTCAACCTCAATCTTCATCGTAACAATCTTCGGCGCAAGCTCGCTTATCACATCGACGGGCTTGGCTATAGTCTGATTCATAATCGACAGGATGTGGAGCCGCCCCTTCTGCGCCTGGTCGAGCGCCTTTTTCATCACTTCAAGGCTTACGCCGGCAATTTTAATATCCATCTGAAAGCCGGTAATCCCGTCCTCAGTGCCCGAAACCTTAAAATCCATGTCGCCGAGGTGGTCCTCGTCGCCGAGTATGTCGGAAAGGACGGCATAGCGCGCGTCGGGAGCATTGCTCTCCGTGATAAGCCCCATCGCAATGCCGGCAACCGGCTTCTTCATCGGGACGCCCGCATGGAGCATCGACAGCGTGCCCCCGCAAACCGATGCCATCGACGACGACCCGTTAGACTCCATGATTTCGGAAACCACGCGAATCGTGTAAGGGAAGGCGCTTTTGCTAGGCACCATCGCCTCGAGGCTCCGCCGCGCCAGATTGCCATGCCCGATTTCGCGCCGCCCCGTGCCCAGCCTGCCCACTTCGCCGACCGAATACGGCGGAAAGTTATAGTGGAGTATAAAGTTTTCCCGCTTGTCGCCTTCGATGTCGTCAAAAATCTGCTCGTCAAACACCGTGCCCAGCGTCGTCACAACCAGCGACTGAGTCTCGCCGCGGGTAAAGAGCGCCGACCCATGCACGCGGGGCAACACCCCGATTTCGCACTTTATCGGGCGTATATCCTCAGTGCCGCGCCCGTCAACGCGCTTCCCCTTGTCCAAAATGCTCGATCGCAGAATCTTGTATTGCATATCCTCGAAGAGCGCGTCAAAAAGCTTTTTCTGCGCCTCATCGGCAAGCTGTTCCTTATACTTCGCCTTAAAATCAGCCTTAACCTTATGCACCGCGTCGTGCCTCCCCATCTTATCCGGCACAAAACACGCCGCCTCGAGCAAGGGATAGGCGGCATCCCGTATCTCGTCCGCATGTTCCAGCGTAATGTTGCTCTCCGTAAGCGGCAACTTCTCTTTCCCCGCGAGGCTGCGGAGCTCATCCTGCAATTCGCAGAGTTCCCGCACCACCTCTTTGCCTTTTTCCAGCGCCTCGAGCATCAGCTCTTCGCTCACCTCTTGCGCGCCGCCTTCCACCATCGTGATGCCCTCTTTCGTGCCCGCGATAACGATCTCCAACGTCGATTTTTCGACCTCATCATAAGTCGGATTCACCACCAACGCGCCGTCAACCTGACAGACGCGGACGCCGGCAATCGGACCGTTAAACGGAATATCCGAAATATGCACCGCCGCCGAAGCCGCCACAATGCCGAGAATGTCCGGCGGATTCACCATATCAGTGGAAACCACCATCGGCACAATCTGAATCTCGCGCCCAAACGCCTTCTCGAAAAGCGGACGCATCGGACGGTCGATAAGCCGCGACACGAGAACTTCCTTGTCCTTCGGACGCGCCTCACGCTTGATAAAACCGCCGGGAATCTTACCCGCCGCATAATAACGCTCGTTATAATCGACCGTTACCGGCACATAATCGAGCCCCTCGACCGAATCTTCCGAACAACAAACCGTGGCAATAACCACGGAGCCGCCATACTGCGCGAAAACCGAGCCCGAAGCCTGTTTCGCAATCCTGCCGGTTTCGAGGATCAATTCCTTCCCGGCAATAGTTTTTGTTAGTCTTTGTACCATAATTTTTCCTTTGGGGGAAGTTCCCCCTCGCCAAATAATTGCACCCAAACCGGTGAGGGTGTTGACGCAATTAATCTAGCACGGCGTAGCGCCAGCAAAAGCCACTGTTCAGAAGACGCCATCAGCGCGCCGCGCCGCAATTTTGCGGCGCTACCCCCTCTGCGGGGGCTAGCCCCCGCAACGCCCCCACTGGGGGGTGTTACACCCCCCTGACCCCCCACTCAAGGGCTATTTACGCAATCCTAGCTCTTTGATTAAAGCTCGATAGCCGTCGAGATTTGTGCGTTGGATGTAGCTTAGCATACGGCGGCGCTTGCCTACCAGAATGAGCAAGCCCCGGCGTCCCGACGCGTCTTTCTTAAACTTCTTGCAATGCTCGGTGAGCACCTTGATGCGCCCCGTTAAAAGCGCAATCTGAACTTCCGAAGCGCCGGTATCTTTATCGTTTTTTCCAAACTTGCTCACGATAGAAAGCGCTTCATCTCTGCTTAATGCCATTTTTATTACTCCTTACTAATATCATTCACAATTCACACCCCGTTTTCATACTAAACGGAAGGCAGAAGGTGCCTGTGGCGCCCCCCCGTTTTCATACTAAACGGAAGGTTGAAAGCGCCATTGACGCCGCCGCCGCCCCAGGAGGCGCTCGGCTGTTTCCCTATCGCCTGCGGCAAGGGCGGCGCGAATGCGCGACGAGCTGACGGGTAAGCCGGCGTCCATCACGGGCTGGACAATTTCGCACTCAACACCAAGCGTCTCGCAAAGCGCCTTAATCCGCGCCGCATCGAGTGAACCCCGGTATCCGCATTTAAAATCTCTGCCGATTGCGAGGTAAGCCATCCCCGCATTCTGCGCAAGGGTCTTTATAAAAGCCCCTCCGTCCATTCTACAAAAATCGAGAGAAAAGTCAATAAGGACAAGAGCGTCTACCCCCAGCCCCTCAAATATGCTGATTTTTTCGTCCAGCCCGATTATATCAAGCATCTCGCGTTCAGGATGAAGAAAGCGCTGCGGATGCCGCGTAAAACTTACCACAAGCGACTTCCCCTTGCCCTGTATCTTGCCGATAAGCGCCCTATGCCCCCGGTGAACCCCGTCGAACACCCCGATAGTTACGGCATATTTCCGCTCTTCCCCTAAGCCCCGTTGAACAAAATCCCCCCACGCGATAATCTGCATAGGGACATTCTAGCCGAAACACCTGCCCTCCGCAACTCCCCCCGTTCCTGTTCCCAGCAATTCTCATTTTAAAGCACTGACCATAGGAACTGAAGAGGGGGAACGGGGAAAAGGGAAGAGGGAAAAGGGAAAAGGGGAAGATTTCACTTTGAAATATTTTTTTCCTGCTCATTTTGAAGAGGGGGAACGGGGAACGGGGAACAGGGGAAGATTTTACTTTGAAATCTTTTTTCCTGCTCACTGCTCTTTCCTCACTGCTCACTGCTCACTCCTCATTCATCACTCACTCACTGTTCACTGTTCCCTTGTTACCTCTCAATACCCAGCGCCATCCGACACGAGGCGCGCACTCAGCATTGAAATCACCCTTTATCGGCAATCAAACTAAATTGAAGCTCGAAATTCTCGATGCTACGCATCGTCCCTCTTCCCTCATCTATCTTTACTTGCATATCGCAAGCTCGAAACCCGTTGCCTTGTCCAAAGACGCCTCTTCCATTGCTCATTGCTCACTGCTCATTGCTCACTGTTTCTCATACGCTCCCATGTCTATGATGTTGTTCACTTTGCGCGTGTTACCGGCGAGGTCTTTGGCGAGGGTTTCTGCCCAGTCAAGTCCGGTTTTGACGTTCCAGTCGCTGGGCATGGCTTGGTCAAAGTAGAGGGCGTTGCTACCCGCATCAATTGCCCCAATAACGCCGGCTTTGAGCTGGTAGTTACCGCCGGTGGTGGGGGCGGCGGGAATCGCGGACTCGAAGGGGTTGGTGGAAATAGTGCCGCAGGTGCCGCCGCTATTCGTGCCCCAATTTGTCGTATCCCATGTGCTGCCCTCCACGAGGCTGTTGGTCCATGTTGGTGTGCAGTACTCGATGAAAACGTTACCTCCGGTGTTTCCCCACACGATGCTGTTCCGTATGCTGGGCGAGGAGTCGGGGTAAAAGGTGTGCATACCGCCGCCGCTGTTGCCCGCGATGGTCACGTTGGTAAGAATGGGCGAGGAGGAGTAGTTGTACATACCGCTGCTGCTGTTGCCCGCGATGGTCACGTTGGTAAGGATGGGCGAGGAGAAGGTGTTGGACATACCGCCGCCGCCGCCGCTTACCTGGTTGCCCGCGATGGTTACGTTGGTAAGGATGGGCGAGGATTCGGAATTGTACATACCGCCGCCGCCATTGAGTGCCTGGTTGCCCGCGATGGTCACGTTGGTAAGGATGGGCGAGGAGTTGGAGTTGACCATACCGCCGCCGAAACTGCTTACCTGGTTGCCCGCGATGGTCACGTTGATAAGGATGGGCGAGGAGTTGGAGTTGACCATACCGCCGCCATCGACTGCCTGGTTGCCCGCGATGGTCACGTTGGTAAGGACGGGCGAAGAGTAGTAATTGTTCATACCGCCGCCACTTTTGTTTTCAAGCGCTGAACCAAAGGCGTAGCCGCCTTTGATGGTGAAGCCGTCGAGAACCGCGCCGTTTGCGCCGGTAACCACATGGTACACGTTGTCTAGATAATTTGCGGTGAGTAAGCCGGAGTCGGCAGCGTAGGTATCGTTGTTGCCAATATCGCCGCTCATGATGGTTTCGCAAGAGGCGTCACTGATAATGCCAAACGTATTGAAACGTGCGTTGCGTTCACGCATAGCAAAAGCCTGAGGGGTGGCATCGGTGATACCGGCGGGAAAGCCGCCGTAAACCTTGACATTGTTTTTGAGGGTGAAGGTGGCGTCCCGCGTGCTGCCGGGGACATATTTTCCCGCCGCCACCCAGACTTCGCCGCCCCCCGAAGCAAGCTCGTTCATCATCGCCTGAATGTTCCCTGACGCATCCTCCCATGTTGTGCCGCTACCGGCACCGCCCACTTTTACAAAACGGCGTTCAGCATTCGCCAAGGGCACCACCGGCATCTCAGACGCGCTTAGAGAATCACAATCCGCATAGCCTGTCTTGTGCGCGGTAACAATAAAACTGTATATCTGCCAGTTGCTAAGCGGGCTAATCGTTCCGGTAAGGGGTGAACTAGCAATCAGTGTGCCGCCAGCCTTAATCGCCGCGCCATCTGTTTCGCTCCCCTCAATATAGTAAACATCGTAACTGTCCGCTACGGGGTCGGAAGCCGTAATGGTGTATCCCAACTCGCCGTTTCCCGGCGTAAGAGTTATGCTCGGAGCGCTTATCCAGACCGGCGCTCCCACCGTTACCGTTACCCGGTAATCATCTGTCGTGGCGCCGTCCGCCGCTGTTACCGTCCATTGTACCGGATTGCTCTCCGAATTGCTAAAGTCTGTCGCAACCCCATTTTCAGGTGAAATACTCGCCCCCTAATACGTGATAGCAGGAATGAGCGCGCCGAGCGCCGTCCCGTAGGGCACCGTAAGGGCAATGCTCGAGCCGGTAATGATGCCGGAAACGTCCTTAGTCAGATTCGGCGTATTATCCTCCGCCAAAAACTGAAACATTTCGATACTCGCCGAGTTGGATTTTTGTTCAATCACGCGGACTTCGTAATCCCTCAAAGCGCCCGTTGTTGCCGACTGAACCGTATACTGTATCGGGTTGGAAAAATCCTGCGCGCCCTTTGGGGAAAAATCACTACCGGCGCTGGTGCTCACGGTCGGGATAAGATTGTTCAAGGACGTCCCTTCCGGCGCCACAACCACGATTTTCCCCGTTGTTTGGTCAATGCTGCCGACGGTTTCCGGTTCCGAAAGGCTCGAGTTTTCGCTCTGGGTAAAGACAAAGCCGGTTATTTCCGGCGCTTTGTCCTCTATCACCCGCCCGTCCAGCGACCAGAGCCGTGAGGTCGGCGTAACGTCGGGTCTGTTCACCGTTACCCGGGCGCTCCCCGAGAGCGGCACATTGACGACCGAAAGCCGGTAAACCGCCACCGCGATTTTCTCGACACGAGTCATCTTAAAATCCGCCGCACCATCGGGAGGATCAAACGCAAACGTGAATATTTTCTCTAAGTCCTCCGCTGAAGTCTCGCTCGTCAGCCCGTCAATCGCCCTGCTAAAGTCAAGAGTGAGCGTCGCCGTCCTCACCCCATTGCCGTCCGCCTCCGGCACGGTCGGCGTCAAACTAATCCACACCGTCTCGGAGGGCAGATCTTGCCCCGCAGTCGAAGCAATCACCTCGCAGGCGGCGAAAGCCAGCGCCGTAAGCGCTGTGCATACCAGTAATAGTAATTTGGTTACATTTCTCATTTTTGTTCTCCTATTTGAAGAGGGGGAATGGGGAAAAGGGAAGAGGGAAAAGGGAAGATTTTACTTTGAAATCTTTTTTTCCTGCTCATTCCTCATTCATCACTCCTCATTCATCACTCACTCACTCACTGCTCACTCATTCTTCACCTTTTCCCTTTTCCCTTATACCTTATACCTACCTCATCCCTCTCAATATCCAGCGCCATCCGACACGAGGCGCGCACTCAGCATTGAAATCACCCTTTATCGGCAATCAAACTAAATTGAAGCTCAAATCTCTCGATGCTACGCATCGTCTCATACCTCTTCCCCTCACTGTTTCTCGTAGGCGCCTCTATCCACCGTGCCGTTGAAGCGGGGGAGTCCGTCGAGGTCGGTGAGGGCGTCCCAGAAGCTTGACCAGGCGCCAAGGGTGTCGCTTTGCCAGTCTGGGGGCTCGGCGGGCATGGAAGGATCGCCTGCATCGATTGCGCCCGCAATGCCTGCCTTGAGGCGGTAGTCGCCGCCGGCTACGTCGACGAACGGGTCGGTGCTGGAAGCCAAATTGGTGTTGCCGGAATCGATGCCCCAGATGTCGGCATCCCACGAAGCGCCCTCCACAAGGCTGTACGTCCATGTTTTGGTGCCCACGTACATATAGACATTAGCAGCGCTGTTTGCGGTATTCCCCCACACGATGCAGTTCCGGATTCTTGCATCAACACCTTCGCCCCAGATGCCGCCGCCGCTCCCGCTTGTGCTATTGCCTGCAATGATCACATTGGTATAGGTGGGGGAGCACAAACCATCGAAGCTGCCGCCGCCGCCAATACCATTTGTAGTATTCCCCGTGATAGCTGCGTTGGTAATGATGGGCGAACTTATCATATTGTACATACCGCCGCCGCCGTTGTCTGCACTATTGCCCGTGATAATCACATTGGTAAAAATTGGGACGTATGCTCTGTCGTTGGCACCTGCCCCGTTGCCTATGCCGCCGCCGCAAGCTGCCGTATTGCCCCTGAGTGTCGCGTTGGTAAGAGTGGGCCATGAGTTGAGGTTCGCTATGCCGCCGCCGAGTTCGCTTGCCCTATTGCCCGTGATTGTGAGCTTGCTCAGGCTTGGTGAAGAGGCGTTGTTCAATATGCCGCCGCCCGCACCGCCGCCCGTAGCGCTGCTTCCGCCTCTGACGGTGAAGCCGTCCAGTAGCGCTGTGGCATCGGCTCCCGTCGCGCCGGTAACTACATGCTCTGCATTGTCGCTGTAGTTGCCGGTGAGGAAGCCGGTGCCGGAAGCGTAAACATCGTCGTTGTTAAGGTCGCCCGAGAGGAGAGTTTCGCTCGCCTGCGCCCACGGCTTGATCGTGCCGTCGGGCTTGAACCGGAATATGCGTGCATTCATCGCGATACCAAGCGCCCAGTCATCGGTGATAGAGGGGGGGAAACCGCCATAGACCTTGACGGCGGTTTTCAGCGTGAAGGTGCTTTGCTGCGTATTGCCGGGAATGTATGTCCCCCCCGCTACCCAGACTTCCCCGCCTGACGAATAGAGTTCGTCTATCATTAGCTGGATGTCCGCCGCCGCATTATTCCATGATGTGCCGCTGCCGTTACCTGCGGCAACGGTTTTGACATAACGGCGGGCGATTTGCGGCAAGGACGCCGCCGTAACTGCCGCCTCATAGCTTATCACGGAATAGCTATCAGCATAGTTTTCTTTGTGCGCGCAGACGATAACACTGTAGACTTGAGCGTTGGCAAGTCCGGTAATCGCCGCACCCAGCGTCGTTCCCGCGCCTATCGCTGTGCCCGCCTTAACGTGGGCGGCGTCTGTATCGTATCCGCTAAGCCACGAGACCGTGTAGCTGTCCCCCTGGGGGTTGGACGGCGTAATCGTATAGCCAAGCTGTCCAGTGCCGGGCTCAAGGGTTATGGCTGGAGCGTCGGCAAAGGTCGCAAGCGGCGCCCAGTGCGCGTACACGGTGATATTCCCCGTTAAGGTAATTGGCCAATCAACGGGGCTTCCGCCGCTATCCGCGTCGAACCAGCCCTCAAAGTAATGCCCTTCCTTCACGGGGGGAGCGGGTGCGTTCACTTTGGCGCCGCCTATCCCGATTATTGAGTCGACGCTGCTTCCCCCCTGCGTGTCGAAACTGAGGGTTAAAGTTTCCGAATCCGGTATCTCCCGCCCTGCCAGGTCCCAGAGGCGGGATGCCGGCGTAATGCCGGGGCGATTGATAGTAAGCGTCGCAACGCCGCGTGAGGCGGGAATATTCCCAACGGTGAGCTTGTAATACCCCTCCGTGTATTTGATAACGCTTGCCGCCACCATTGGTTTGAACGGCGGCGCTTCGGCGGAATAGTCATAGCTAATGGTGAATAGCGCGTATAATTCCGCCGCAGTCGTATCGGTGTTCAAGCCGCTAATCGCCCTGCTCAAGTCGAGCACGAGTTCCGCCGTCCAAACCCCGTCGTCCCCCTCGAACGGCACGCCGGGAACCAGGTGAAGCCACACCGTTTCGGGTGTAAGATTCAGCCCCGATGTATCGGCAAGCGCGTTACACGAGCTAAGCGAAACGACAAACGCACCAAGGAAGAGCAAAAAACTCCCGACGGTTAATTGTGCAATTTTGTTTTTCATACGCAACTCCTATTTCATTTTCAATATCCAGCCCCATTCGTATAGTTTATTTTAGCATTAAGAATTTAATTTGTCAAGAAAAAACAACCGGGAATAAAACAACCGGGACCCTTACAGGATAGATTATGGATTATGGATTTTTCTTCGGATTATTAGCATATTCCGTGTAGTATTTCTTTTAGTTCGAATAAAAAATCCATCATCCATCACTGGAACTTGCCCTCTTTGTCGATGATTTCGTCGTCGCGTTCGGTGAGGATAGAAACCATTCACAGCTCATTGCTCACTCTCCCCTCCGCCTCCGGCGCTAAAACAAATAGCTAAAGAGTTAAAAAGACCGGGCAGCTCGAACTAAAAGCGTAACATACTTGATGTTGTAGTCCGGATTGCCATTGCTGAAATTCTGATTCCAAGGACGGTAAACATAAGCACCGTCCGAAGAAGACCAGTATTCGTTATCAATAAAATCCCCCCTGCCTTGCTCTTTTAAATTCGTCCACATCAGATTTAGTTCATTCTTGCTCGGTAAAAACCAGTCTTCATAACCACCATAAGCATAATCGGCGCAAGCTTTTGCGGCAGGGGCGTTTGCATCTATGGTAAGTATGGTTGTCGTGTTCACCGTTCCGCTCCCTATGTCAGGTGCCGTGCCGGATATCTCGATGTAACTATAAGCTGATGAAGCCCATGCATACGTTCC
>JAITNZ010000092.1 GCA_031290205.1 Spirochaetaceae bacterium | reverse complement strand
TCAATGGCTGATTTTGCATTTGAGGACGCGGATGGTCGGTATTATATCATTGACTTTAAGACGCATAATTTAGATACAAAATTCAATATGCCGAATTTAACCTCTGTTGAAAGACTGGCGCGTTTTTACAATGACTTGAATAATCACTTTGTTTTGTTAATAGTCTCATACAAAATTACGGCTGAGGATTTGGTATTTGAAAAATGTCATTTTGCGCCTATTGAGCAGCTTGATTGGTCTTGTTTAACCATAGGCGCCTTAGGGTGGGGACAAATTCAAATAGCAAATTCAAACATTATCGTCATCAATGAACAAAACACCCGAAAGAAATGGATGCTGGAACTTTGCGATGCTTTGGATATATTTTATCCCAATGAAATATCAAAAATAACAAATAGAATAGATCATTTTAGAAACATAAGGGTATTCTGGGAAAATCAACCATGCTGAGAAAATTATCGGCTCCCTTAAAGAACCGCCCGCGTCCGTGTGGGCGGCTTTGTTGCTGGTTTTCTACAGCGTATAACAACCGGTTTACGCTGCGCCCGCAGTAGCGGGCTTGGTCTTCCGTTCGTGTTGTTCGTGAGGTTCGTGGTTGAATTCGGAACTGCTGCGCCTGAGGCGCGTGCTCTTGACAGTTCGATTGCGCCTATGATAAAATTCAATCCAAGGGAGCGTTGCATATATCGGAATTCTTTCGTTCGTAAAGTTCAGGTAAAATGTTATTCAGCGCGCCCCAAAGGAAAATAAAAATGGCTAAAAAAAATCATTTCGCGTCCACACTGGGATTTTGGATGCTGTGCTTGCGCGACACCTTGTTCTTTATCGTTGTTTCCGTGTTCCCGATGGCGTTTATTCTTATGGCGTCCAATTGGAAGGGGATTTCATGGAACGAGTTGTCCGGCTATCTCTACGGGCTTGTCGTGCCCGCCGTCCTCACCTTATTCAAAAATACGAGGCTCACGAATCTGGGGCTTACCATCAGGATGTTGAAAATCGTTTTGTTCCTCATGACCTTTGTTATGATACTTTTCGAGAAAAATAACCTCGTCAAGACCGATGCCATAAGCTTTTCTATATTAGGTGCAGTTTTCATCTGCATGTATTATGATATTTATACGGAACGAAAGGGGCGGTAGAGACCAAGCACCCATCGGGTTGTGGAAACGAAATATATATACACCTATTATACACGGCTTTCCCCCCTCACGCTTATGGCAAGCGATGCCGCCCTTGAAAGGCTCAGCTTTGGCAGGACGGTGAAGGATGCTACCAAACCGGATGATATGGCTCTTGTCCGCGAAGAAAATGATATAATACGAAAGGCGTATCATCAGATTGAAGAGTATCTTGCAGGTAAGCGGCGGACCTTCGATATTGCCCTCTCTGTCCACGGCACTGATTTTCAAATGAAGGTCTGGGCGGCATTGCAAAAAATCCCCTGGGGCAGCACGACAACGTATCAGGCAATTGCCGCCGCCTGTGGCAGACCAAAAGCATGCCGTGCGGCAGGTGGGGCAATTCACCATAACCCCATCGCCATTATCATTCCCTGCCACCGTGTTATCGGCTCTGACGGAAGCCTTACCGGTTTTGCCGGGGGTCTCGATATTAAACAGAGATTACTCGCTATTGAGGGCTATCAGTGCGCCCCTAAGGGTTCGCCGGCAAGGACATAGCGTTCGATAAATTCGGCAATCCCGTCATCGTCGTTGGATTTTTCTGTTACGAAGCGGGCGGCTTTTTTAATGCGCTCGTCGCCGTTGCACATCGCAACACCGTAGCCTGCCCAGCGGAGCATGGACTCGTCGTTCATTGAATCGCCGAAAGCCATTACTTCTTCCCGCTTGACGCCGATGCTTTCGGCAACCCTTGCAAGGGCGGCGCCTTTATCGCAGGCGGGGGGCAGAATTTCAAGAAAATAGGGTTTGCTAGTAAAAAGCGTGATGGCGCTATCCATTACATTCCGCAGAATTTCTTCGAGCGGACCTAAAAGCACGGGGTCGGCGGGAACGACAATCTTGTTGGTACCTTTTTCGGCAAGCAGGGCGCGGAAATCTTTGGGAACGATTTGCTTCTTGCCGGTTAATTTATAGTCCGCGTTGGAAAATTCATTGCGCCGCGAAACATAAATATGATTTCCGTCATAAATCTGGACGGAAAACCCTTCCGCATCGATTAAATCAAAAGCAGCGAGGGCGACTCTTGGCGACAACATAGCCTTGTTGATAATAGTTTTTGCAATACTGTCTATGGTTAAAGTGCCGTTGCCGCAGATAAGGTATCCCGGCGTCTTGTTTAATCCCAACAGCTTATCAGCGTTGAGGAGCCCGTCTGGCATTCTACCTGTGGCAATCACCACAGTAATACCCGACTGCATGACTTTTCGGACGATATTCCGCGTCCGTTTTGATATACTTAAATCGGACCGAAAAAGCGTATCATCCAAATCAAGCGCAATTATTTTAACCCCAATCATAGTAGTTCATGGTAGCAAAAAATCACTGCCTTCAGCAATACCTTCAGCAACGCCCGCACTTGTTCTGCCCCCCGCGATTTTAATCGCGGGGACGGGCGGGGGGGGGGGGGGGGGGGGGTTTTCTGGAGGCGGCGCCGGCGGGGGGGGGTGGTGGGGGGTGTGTGGGGGAG
>JAITNZ010000072.1 GCA_031290205.1 Spirochaetaceae bacterium | reverse complement strand
GATTAACGGACAGAAATATTTACAGCCTTCTGTCCCTAATTCTTAGGAGGTCTCATAGTTACATTTTTAATTATGAGGCATCCACCTCGAAAGTTACATTTTATTATGAGGCATTACGGGGGGGCAGATAAAAAACAGCGATTCCGAATTCAACCACGAACCTCACGAACAACACGAACGGAAGACGAAAAAGAACATGAATAATGGTGATAAACAAGGCAGAAATCGTCAGCATTGTACGCAATTTGTTCGTGTGGTTCGTGCCGTTCGTGGTTAATTTTCGAATTCGTAATTGCTGGGGAGGGCTGAAGGGGTACAGGTCGAGCGCATTAAGAATTTGTCCACAGATGGACACAGATAGACACAGATTTTCACTCTGCGATTTTCTTCATCTGTGTTAATCTGTGTGTATCTGTGGACATTCTTCTTCTCTCCACACTCTCGGTTTTGACCGTCTTTTGTGTTAATCTGTGTGTATCTGTGGACATTCTTCTTCCGCATTTTCAAATTGTCCGCGAATGGACGCGAATGCACAGGAATAATCATAAAATATCCTTATGAATTCACCTTTTCTTCGCGTCTTTCGCAGACTTTTTTCTGCATCAATCCGTAAAATCTGCGGATTTCCGTGATTTTTTATTTTAATGCGCTCGCCCTGAGGGGTATTGACAATTAAACAAAAAACGATTAGACTGTGGAGCATCTTGTGGTTTGTCGCTTTTTGACTTCCGGTTGATAAGAAAACGAAAGGCAAGCAAACTGGCTTTTTTCAGGAGGAAGATTATGGCTCAAGTATTATCTGTCATCCTCGGCGGAGGAAAGGGCACCCGCCTGTTTCCCCTTACTCAAACGCGGTCAAAACCTGCCGTGCCTTTCGGCGGCAAGTACCGGATAATCGACATCCCGATTTCAAACTGCATCAATGCGGATTTGAAGCAGATTTACATTCTGACTCAGTTTAATTCGGCGTCGCTCCATATCCACCTTGCCCACACCTATATCTTCGACCATTTCTCAAACGGCTTTGTCGAAATTTTGGCAGCCGAGCAGACTCTGGAGCATACAAGCTGGTTTGAGGGAACGGCGGATGCCGTGCGGAAGAACCTCAATCATTTTAAGAACTCAAATCCTGATTATTACATCATTCTTTCCGGCGACCAGCTCTACCGGATGGACTTGCAGGATATGCTGAAAAAACATCAGGAATCAAACGCTGAAATCAGCATTGCCTGCACGGCCGTTTCGCGGGAGGATGCGAGTGATTTTGGCATCCTCAAAGCAACAAAAACAAATCAGATTACCGAATTCCTCGAAAAACCCGGACCGAAACGGGATATTACCGATTTTAAGGCGCCCGAAGAGATGAAAATGGACAGAAAAAAAGGCGACCTCTACCTTGCCTCGATGGGTATCTATATTTTCAACGCAAAAACGCTGGAAGAATGCCTCGATAATGAATGGACAGACTTCGGCAAAGAGATTATCCCCGAATCAATCGCAAAATTGAGGGTAAACGCCTATCCTTTTGAAGGCTACTGGGAAGATATTGGCACTATTAGGTCATTTTACGAGGCAAACTTAAATCTTGCCAACATCAAACCTGAATTTGATATTTACGATGAGGCAAAGCCTATCTATACGAAGATGTACAACCTGCCGCCTTCTAAAATGAATTTTAGCTCGATGAACCAGTCGCTTGCCGCCGAAGGTTGTATCGTTACGAATGCTTCGATTACAAGTTCCATTGTCGGCGTCAGAACGATCATCGAAAGCGGCGCGAGTTTGAACGGCGTTGTCTGTATGGGCGCCGATTTTTATGAAAGCGATGTGCAGAAACTGGCAAATAACGACGCCCGTATCCCCAATGTTGGAATCGGGAAAGGCGCCATCGTGAAGAGCGCGATCATCGACAAAAACGCCCGCATCGGCGAAGGCTGCCGTATCGGTATTGATAATATTTTACGCAATGATGGGGCTTACGAGAATTATCATATCGTTGACGGCATCATTGTCGTGCCAAAAAATGCTACTCTGTTTCCCGGAACGGTGATTTAGCGGAAGCAATGAAGCACAATTTCTCGGTCGTTCCTGTGCTCCTGTCAAAAGAGCCATCCCTCTCTTATAAAATGGCTCTTGGATTTCTCAAGATAGGCTTGGCTCGGCTTAAACCCCGCTTCGATTTTAATTACAACCACTTTAAGGATTTAGGGCTTATCTATTTTAAGCTGACGCCGCTCTGTAATCTGCACTGCAAGATGTGCGGACAGTATGGGGACAGAGGCTGCATGAAGGGCGGTGCGGCGGAGGCGGCTAAGACGATAGTCCCGCTTGAACGGTATAAACAGATTATTGATGAGATAGCCCCGCGCCGTCCTGTTACCTATATCTGGGGCGGCGAGCCGTTTTTATATCCCGACCTCTTGCCGCTTGGAAAGCATATCGTTGATAAGGGGCTGTTTTTTAGTGTGAACACAAACGGAATGTTCCTTGAACAACATGCCGAACAGATAGTGCGGGATAAGTGGAGCTGTATTTTTGTTTCGCTCGACGCTTTTAAGGATGTAAACGACGCTATGCGCGGCAAAGGTTCTTATGAGCGGGTTGTGCGCGGTATCGAAGCTATTAAACGCGAAAAAGAAAGGCAAAAATCAAACCATCCTTTTGTGGGAATCGTTACAACGGTTACCAACGCGAACTATGCCAATCTGGAAGAATTTGTCGCGGCGACAAAAAGTTTCGACATCGACATTCATATGTTTAATCTTGGCACCTATACCAACGATGCTATCGTCGATCGGCAAAAAAAATTGATGAAAGAAAAGCTTAATACCAATACTGATTTTTTAAGCTGCTATAATACTGGATACAATAAAAACATTGATACGCGAAAACTCTATGATATTTTGCAAACAATTCATAATAGCAATTTCGGCGATCCACCGCTCAAAAGCGCACGGATTACCGTTCCCGCGCTTAATCCGGAAAAGATAGGCATCTACTATAATGATTTAGAGACGCCGGTGAGGGACCATTGCATAGTCCCCTGGTGCCAAGCGAATATCAACTATAACGGCGATGTACATTTTTGCGCCGACTATCCTGATTATATTCTGGGAAATATAAAAGACCAGTCGTTTAAGGAAATTTACAACGGAGAGCGCGCCAACATTTTTAGAAAAACAATAAACGCCTGCGAAGGCGGCATGTTTCCCGGCTGCCTCCGCTGTTACCAAAATATGCTCTTCGGAAAAAAGATTAAGGGCTTTTAGGGGGAAGGCTTTCTCGGGTATAAAAGCGCCTGTGGCGCCGTTACCGCACGGTTTACTGTAACTGGAAACGGACGGGGTAGCGGTAGCGCACGGATGCCGGCTGTCCGTTTGCTTGTGCGGGAACTGCGCGCAAGCCGGTGAAGGCGCGGACGGCGGCTTCACCAAAACCTCTTTCTTCCGGTGTTTCTTTGAGTATACGGACGCGGGTGATAAACCCCGCTTTATTGATAAATAATTCTAAAATAACGCTGCCTTCGATATTCGCTTTTTGGGCGATTGCAGGATATATCAACCTTGCACGAATCTCTTTTTCATCAAATTTAGGAAGCACCGAAATTTTATTCTGCGCAACATATTCTTCCTCGGGGCTGATATTCGCAGGCGTGGTGCGGACGCCGGTCATCGTCGGGGGGG
>JAITNZ010000062.1 GCA_031290205.1 Spirochaetaceae bacterium | reverse complement strand
GCCGTAGCGCCAGCGAAAGCCGCTGTACAGAAGGCGGTACCAGCGCGCCGCGCCGCAAAATTGCGTCGCTCCCCCCTCTGGGGGGCGCCGCCCCGCAACGCCCCGCTGGGGGGGCGAGGAGCCCCCCCAGACCCCCCGTTTGCTTTATAGGTATCACTTTAGAATTTACCCCGAAAAATAAATTGCACCCCTGCTTGGGGGCTGTAGGGGATGATCCTAACGTAGCGGGCGGCGCACAGGCTCACCTAAAGGTGAACCTGCAATATGGCTTAGTGTTAGGGCGTCCTGCGCCGCGCGGGGATATATGCTTTTGGTCTCTAAATTTGCACCGCTCACGCGGTGTTGGCGCGTTTATTGGGCGGGGCGGGAAGGCTCATCAGAAAAATTCGCTGGTAACAAACTTTAGTCGGCTACCGCCGACATTCGTTGATGCTTTTCCTAAGTGGCGGAAAATGCGTCCGATGAGGAAACGCACATGCTTAGGAAATGGGCGCCTGTTTTCTGATGAGCCTTCCCCGTCCCGCCCGTCCCCGCGATTGATAATCGCGGGGCTCAGCTCAAGCGGGGAGTCGCGGTATACACCCGGGGCACCCTTTTGTTGACTCCGCAGCATATTTCGTAGGAGATGGTGCCGATCCTTTTTGCTATGGCGGCGGCGTCGAATGCCGGTTTTTCGCCGCCAAAGACCGTTACCGCGTCGTAGCGCTTGACGGCAGGCGTTGCGCCCAGATTGATCATGCACTGGTCCATGCAGATGCGTCCGGCAAGCGGATACTGCCTGCCGTTTATGACGACATAGAAATCCCTACCGCTGAGCAGGCGGGGGAGCCCGTCGGCATAGCCGAGTGGGAGCACGCCGATGAACGTATCTTCCGGCGCTGTCCATGTCCGCCCGTAAGACACCGTCCCGCCCTTGCGTATCTTTTTGATGTGAACGACCTGTGTTACCAGCTCCATCACCGGTTTGACGGCGAGCGGCGGCTCGACCTCCTCATCCTGATACCCGTAGAGGAGGATGCCCGGACGCACCATGTCGAAGTGCGCCTGCGGGTAGGAGACCGTCGCCCCCGTGTTTGCGGCGCTGACGATGCCCGGATTCACGCCGCATTTCTTGATTTCGTCGATAACGCCCTTAAAGACGGCGAGCTGCCGGGCGGTGAATGCCTTGTTGCCGGCATCCCGCGAATCCGATACGGCGCAGTGCGTCGCCGTTCCGGCAAGGGAAAGCGCCTTTTGCCCGCTGATAAATTGCGCCAGTGGCGCGGCTTCTTCGGGCGCGCAGCCCAAGCGCCCCATGCCGCTGTCAACTTTCAGAAATACGCCGTGTTTTTCGTTTTTTCCGGCTTTTTCCGCATAGCTTGCATAGAGCGCCGCATACTCCCTGTCCGAGACAAACGGAATCAGATTGAGCCGCGCAACCGTTTCAAGCTCCTCAGGTGTTGCCTCGGAGAAGAGGAGTATCGGCGCCTTGATGCCGGCGGCGCGCAACTGGGCGCCCTCGTCCACGGTTGCCACCGCGAGGTGGGAGCATCCGGCTTCCAGTGCGGTCTTCGCGATTTCAACGGCGCCGTGCCCATAGGCATCAGCCTTAACCGGCATACAGATTTTCGGCACGGGCGGACCGCCGCCGCTTCCCGCAATATGTTTTTTCACCGCGTGAATGTTAAACGTCAGATTTTCAAGATGAATGATAGCTTGTGTTGCTCTCAATTTTTTTCCTCCAAGTAATTGTTTTTTGAAGAAGGGGTATGGGGTATGGGGTATAGGGTATAGGGGAAGATAACACTTTGAAATCCTCCTTCACGCCTCATTACCCTTCCCCACTCCTATTCATTCTTCTTGCATATCGCAAGCTCAAAACCCGCTGCCTGTCTTCCCCCCATACCCCATACCCTAAACCCCATACCCTTCTTCACGCCTTCACTTTTAATTATAACTAATTTATACTGATTTGAAAAGGATTGTTGATGAACGAAAGATTGGACTCAATGTTGCAGCGATATGGCGAACTCAATGGGTTGATAGAGGACCCCGAGCTGGTGAAGGACAAACAAAAATACCGCGAGACGATGAAGGAATGGACGCGGCTTGGCGAGATTGCGGCTGCGCATCGCGAAAGCGAGTCGATACTGGCGCAAATTGCCGACGCGAAGGCTCTGGTGCAGCACGAGCAGGATACCGAGATGCGCGAGCTTGCGCGAGAAGAGCTTGCCGAGCTGGAAGCGCAAAGCGAAAAGACAGGCGAAAAATTAAAATTGATGCTGATACCTCACGACCCGCTTGATGAAAAAAATATCATCATGGAGATTAGGGCGGGGACGGGCGGCGACGAGGCGGGGCTTTTTGCCGCCGACCTCTACCGAATGTATTCGCGGTTTGCCGAGACGCGCGGCTGGAAGTTCGAAATAATGAACGCGAATGAAACTGAGCTGGGAGGCTTCAAAGAGATAGTTTTTTCGATTACAGGCGATAATGTTTACGAGAACCTCCGCTATGAATCCGGCGTCCACCGTGTGCAGCGTGTGCCCGAAACGGAAAATTCGGGGCGCATTCATACTTCGGCGGTAACCGTCGCCGTGCTGCCGGAAGCGGAGGAGACGGAAATCGACATTAAGCCGGAGGACCTCCGCGTTGACGTGATGCGGGCGGGCGGTCCCGG
The DNA here is from genome assembly GCA_031290205.1 of Spirochaetaceae bacterium. Classification (GTDB taxonomy): domain Bacteria; phylum Spirochaetota; class Spirochaetia; order Treponematales; family Breznakiellaceae; genus JAITXS01. Next base: position 1,776 of record JAITNZ010000062.1, on the reverse strand, counting down.
CGGGCAGTGCGTCAATACGACGGATTCCGCCGTGCGTCTGACCCACCTCCCGACCGGTTTGGTCGTCATTCAGCAGGACGAAAAGAGCCAGATTAAAAACAAGGCGAAGGCGATGCGCGTCCTCCGCGCCCGCCTCTTCGAGCTTGAAGAATCGAAGAAGAACGCCGAGCGCAGCGAAGCGCGGAAGAACCAAGTCGGCTCCGGCGACCGCTCCGAGCGCATACGCACCTACAACTTCCCGCAGAACCGCCTCACCGACCACCGCATCAACCTGACGCTCTACAAGCTCGACCTCATCATGCAAGGCGACCTAGCCGCGCTCTTCGACGCGTTAAAGCTATCAGCCCGTGAAGAGATGCTGCAAGCGGCAGCGGCACGGTAGGGGAACGATGCGCAGCATCGAAAATTTAGAGACACAATTCAGATTGATTGCCGTTAAAATGCGATTTCAAATCTGAGTGCGCGCCTCGTGTCGGATTGCGGCTGATTTAGCGAGAGAAGTGAACAATGTGAAAACAGGCGCCTTTAGATACGATAGCGGGTTTTGAATATGAGATAGGAATATCGAATGAAGGAATAAAGAGTGAGTGAGGAGTACGGAATGCGGAATGCGGAATGAGACATGAGGCGTGAAGGATGATGGCAGAGTGAAATCTTCCCCCATCCCCCATCCCCCATCCCCTATCTTCGCAAATGAGAATTACTGTATGAGTGTAACAATGCCAAGCATCACTGTTAAAGACGCGCTTGATGAAGGAAAGCAGTTGTTGGCGGCGGCAAACATCGAAACTCCTTCGCTTGATGCGGAATTATTGTTAGCATGCACATTGCATACCGACCGCTCGCATATTGTGTTGTATCCAAACAATATATTGGACGAGGGGCATTATGCTGAGTATAAGGAGTCTGTAGCGCGGCGTGCCGCCGGTGAATGCGTTGCGTATATTACCGGGCATAAAGAGTTTCGCTATTTAGATTTATATGTATCCAAAGATGTGTTGGTTCCGCGTCCGGCAACAGAGGCGCTTGTCGAAGCGGCATTAGAGATAATCGATAGAAGGCAGAAAGAGACGCTCTCGGTTCTTGATCTCTGCTGCGGCTCCGGCGCGATAGCGTTATCAATATTGCATGAACGCCCGCATATAGCGGTGTATGCATCGGACATTTCTGAAAAAGCCCTCGATATGGCAAAGCAAAATTATTCCTTCCCAACGCTTCACCCCCCCCTCTTCATCCAAAGCGATCTGTTTAAGAACATTCATAAAAAGTTCGATATTATCGTCTCGAATCCGCCCTACATTCCTTCGGCACAGATAAAATTGCTCGCGCCGGAAGTGAGGGGGGAGCCTCTTCTGGCACTAGATGGCGGCGAGGACGGGCTCGAGCTTATCAGAAAAATCATTATAGAGGCGCGGGAACACATAAGCTGGAACGGCAGCATCCTCTTGGAAGCAGCCCCCGACCAGATGGAGGAGATTGCCCAGTTGATGGAAGATGCGGGATACGACGAAATTACCATTCAAAAAGACCTTGCAGGAGACGACCGTATTATCGTGGGGTATAAAGAGGCATGAGGGGGAGCCCATATAAGGCGAGCCATTAAGAATTTGTCCACGGATAGCCACAGATTTTTACTCCGCAATTTTCTTCATCTGTATTAAACAGTAAGGTGCGCGGTAACGCCGCCACAGGCGGTCTAAGCCTTGCCTTTAGTGAGAAAAAGGCGTCCGAGACAGGAAGTGGCGCTTCCAGCAAATGCTCGTGGCGTCGTGTATT
>JAITNZ010000052.1 GCA_031290205.1 Spirochaetaceae bacterium | reverse complement strand
GCCTGAAAGCCGCGCTGGGTAACGATCATGTCGGTAAAGGCGTCCGCCATATCGACGTTGGACATTTCCAGCGTGCCCGAAATAATTTTGCCCTTGCCTGCTATCCCCGACGGACCAATATTCGCATTGCCTGAGTTGTTCGATACGACAAATGCCGTGTCCCCGTTTTTTTCGAGCCCGCCCTGATTGGCGAAGGTCGCCAGCGCAAGCTGAGCGAGGCTGCGGTTCGTGCCGTTGGAGTAGACGCCCGTGATGACGCCCGACTGGTCAATCTTGAAACTTTCGAGGTAGCCCATCGCATAGCCGTCCTGCGTTACCGCCTTCGACGACGAGGATTCGGCAAACTGGGTGAGGGCGCGGGTGAAGCCGCCGACATTCCCCATATCCAGCGTGAACATCTGCCGCACTGCCGCGCCGTCCGCACCGGCGTCGGTGTTCGGCACATCGTAGGCGATGTTCATCACCACCTGCCCGCCGTCGGCGCCCCCCGAAACGGCGCCGCCGCCGTCGGTTGCGCTGACTATCGTGCCGTTATTGTCGAAGTTTACGGTGAACGCCGCCGCGCCGCCCGCCGCAGGCGCCGCCTCCCCCAATGCCGCCGCCGTGTTCGTGGCGACTTCCGCCTGAGGGTCGACGGCGACGGTGACCGTCCACGAGTTTGCCGTGTCCGGCACCCTCGTGAACTGCGCTTGCAGGTAGTGGAGCTCACCGAAGCTATCATAGATTTCAATCGACGTATTCCACGTTCCCTGCCGCACCGCCGCCGCGTCCGCGCCTTCGGCAATCGGCGGCGTCCGCTTGTCGAGGTTACAGGCAAAATCAACGCGGCTCGTCTGCCGCGCCGGATCTTTGCCGCCGATGGGAATCGTTATGTCCCCCGTATCGCGGGAGGTTTCCAGTATCGCCTGCCCCCCGATGTTTTCCGCCATCCAGCCCTGCACCTTCATGCCGTTGGACGGATTGACGAAGAGCCCCGCGCTGTCGAGCGAAAAATCGCCGGCACGGGTAAAAACCTTATTCCGCCCTTCGCCCAGCACGAAAAAGCCCTGCCCGACAATCGCCAGGTCGGTGATATTGCCCGTCGATTGGAGCGAGCCCTGCGTGTGCAGCGTGTCAATCGACGCCACCGCCATACCGAGCCCGACCTCTTTCGGGTTGACGCCGCCGGTCTCTTCCGTCGGGCGCGCCGCCCCGCCGAGCTGCTGGTATATCATATCCTGAAAATTAACTCTGCCCCGCTTAAAACCGGTGGTGTTGACGTTAGCAATGTTGTTACCCACAACATCCATCCTCGTCTGGTGGTTTTGTAACCCCGACACCCCGGAAAACAATGAACGCATCATAAGCTTAGTACTCCTTCGTTATTTGTCTTGTTTCCAAGAATTTTTCTTTCGACTGTGCTTAAGGGAAAAGGTAAAAAGTAAAAGGTAAAAGGGGAAGATTTCACTTTGAAATCGTCCTTCTCTCATACCTTATACCTCATACCTTACTCGAACACTTTTGAAACTTGTTTCCACTGAAAATATTCGCCGTTGACGAGGACTGACGGCTCGCCGCCGCGGGTTACCGCTTTGACGATGCCCTGCACGACCGAGTCGCCTTCGACCAGCTCGACATTTTTGCCGAGCGCCGACGTCGCCTCGTTGCTGCCGATAACCGTCGCCAGCTTCGCCATGTCGCCCGCCATGTTGGTTATCTGCTTTAACGAAGAAATCTGCGCCATCTGCGAGATAAACTCCTTATCTTCCATCGGCGCCGCCGGATCCTGATGCGAAAGCTGCGCCGTCAAAATCTTGAGGAAATCATTCATCTCCAGATTATCGCCCGATCGCTTGCGCCCCTCATTCAAACGCTTGTTTTCGTTGGTAACATAATTATCGACCAGCGCCTGCTCACGCACGCTCATCGTCATGTTTAATCCTAAATCAGCCATTTTTACCCCCTAACTCCTCTTATGCAAACACATTCACCTGTTTGCTGCTGTAAAATGAATTGACCTCGTCGCCGTAATGTGCGCTCTCAATCCCCGCGTCATAACGGGCTGCACTAAAACCTTCCGTCAAAATTTTTTGCTGAAGCTGCCGCTCGTGCAAGCCACCACCGCCGCCGCCGCCCGCCCCGCCGCCCTGCCCAGAGGCAAGCGCCATGTCAAGACTGAGGTTCGCCCCATCGTAACCTGAATCGCGGAATATTTGTTCCAAATTGCCAAGCTCTTTTTCGAACGCGCGCAGCGCCTCCGGACTCTCGACAATGATTCTGCCTGTTACCTTGTTTTCGGACATTTCAAGGCGTATCTTAACATTGCCCAGCGATTCAGGCTTCAGCATAAGGCGGATGGTCCCCTCGCCGCCATCCCGAAGCAGCACCTGCGCCTGCCGGACAATATCCCCGTTGAGGTTCTGGTGCAGCTCCCGCGCCAGGAAATTTTCAAGACTGAGCCCCGCCTTCCCCGCACTAGCGCCGCCCCCGTCCTTCACCGCGCCGCTGTCGGCGAAACTCTGCGCCGCAATTTTCGGCTCGCTGCTCTCGCCACCCGTCCGTTCGACGGGCGCCCGCTCGCCCCCCGCTCGCTCGCTCGCCGCTGCCGACCCGCCGCCGCTCGCTCGGTCGCTTGCCGACTCCCCCGCACTGCCAAGCTTCTGCTGCATCTGGCGCTGCTTCTGGCGGCTCCCCTCGTCCCGCCTACCGTCTCCGCCAGCCTGCCGCCCCCCCTGAGCCTCGCGGGCGCTCCCGCCAGCCGCGCCTGCGCCAGCCGCCGACGTTTTTCCCGGCTCGCCCTCCCCGCCGCCCGCACGGGAGTCTTTCCCCCGCTCATCCAGCTTGCCGGCTTTGCCCTCCCCGTCCGCCATGCTGAGGTCGACGTTTGCCGACTCCACCGCCATTTCCGTCGCCGCCGGGGGCGCCGTGTTCAGCGCCGCGGCTTCTTTCGCCAGCCCTTGCAGGGCGGCTTTTTCATCTTGTGCCGCTTCGCCTGCCAGTTCCGCACCCGCCGCGCTCAGCACATCCGCGTTTCTTCCTTCTATTGCCCCCGCTTCCGCCTTGGAAGCGGCGAGCGCCTGTCCGCCCTCGGCATTATCCTGTGGCATATCGGCATATTCGGGAACCGACGGCGCATCCGGCAAAAAACCGGCGCTTTCCTCCAAATTCACCTCGATACGCACCTCATTCAAGCCTGGATCAACCTCAAATTCGATGAGTTCAGGCTCAAACTGCTCAATGGGGAAGGGATGCGCCGCCGCATTCAGCGTATTTTGCGGTAAATCATCGACAATTTCAGGCTTTTCGTCCTCGCTTTCCCGTATTTTAGAAGATTGAGCCGAGTTTGACGGATTTTCCTCCTGCGTGTCTGTTGAAGAGCCAACGCGTTCGGACCCCACCGGCGGACTATTCACGGCGGACGAAAGCATCTGGGCAAAGGTCATGCCCTGCATAGAACTATCCTGATACGCCGTGTTACCAATCTGAGGGGGACTGGTTACTTGAAGCAACGCCCCCGACAATGCGACTTGGGGTGCCTCAGGCACAATGAATTGGGCTTGCAAATTGAACACCGCCCTACTCCTTATCGCTATCCCTGCTGTTTTGAATTTTTTGCAGCCGGACAGATCCTTTGTCGAGCCATGCTTATTCATTGTCGGCATAAAAAAAAGAAACCTGAAGGGGGAAGGGGGAATGGGGGAT
>JAITNZ010000026.1 GCA_031290205.1 Spirochaetaceae bacterium | reverse complement strand
GCACAAGCGCGGACGCGCCAGTGCTTGCTGCCATACACGACGCCACGAGCATTTACCGACAAACACCCGCGCACCTGCCATCCTCCTAACCGCGCACGTTTCTGTTAGGGCTTCACTGTCAGGCGGAAACCGCGTAGCCCAGCCAGCTTCGTCGTGAAGCCCTCACGCGCTTGTGCTACGGGGGATTATCCTAACGTAGCGGGGCGGGGGGACGGTTTGCCCGTGAACGTCTATAGCGACTTAGAAAAAATGTTAAAACGCTGACGCTGTATCCGCTTCGGTAAACGGAAACGGCGTCTAGGGTCGGTAATTTGTCGTCTATCTAGTGAAAGGGTGAACCTTCCCCCCGCCCCGTGCCCGCGATTACAATCGCGGGGCTGCCCTTGTGCGGGAGGTGCTGAAGTGCCCCCTATATGCAAAATCATTAATATGTGCCATACTGTCTTAACGTGAATACAACAAAAGAAAAAGACTTACGAGCGACATTTAGCAATCTGAATTTAAATCCAAAACTACTGAGTGTTCTAACTAAAAACCAATGGCTCGAGCCAACGCCTATTCAGAGGCAGGCTATCCCTTTGGTTTTGCAGGGTCGGGATATTCTGGGCATCGCCCAGACCGGCACCGGCAAAACGCTGGCTTTCGGCTTGCCGATTGTTCACTTCTTGCTGGATAGCGCAGGCAGTGCGCTCATCCTTGTTCCAACGCGGGAACTTGCCTGTCAGGTTGCCGATACCATGCAGCTTATTGCTCAGCCATTCCGCATGGAGAGCTGTCTGCTGATTGGCGGCACTTCATTGAATATGCAGCGGCAAAATCTGCGAAAAGGTCCGCGCATCGTTATCGCCACCCCCGGACGCCTGCTCGATCATCTTCAGCAGAATTCTATCAGCCTTGGCAAGGTCAAATACTTGGTGCTCGACGAAGCGGATAGGATGCTGGACATGGGCTTTAAGCCGCAAATCGAAAAAATACTGAATAACGTGCCGATCGAGCGGCAGACCATGTTGCTTTCCGCGACGATGCCGGCGGAGATACGGAATATCACGCGTAAGTATATGCGCTCGCCTGAAACTATTGAGGTCGCTCCTGCCGGTACTGCCGCGGATATGGTTGAGCAGAGCCTCTATATTGTTCAGCGTGAGGAAAAGAAAACCGTGTTGGCGGCGCTGCTGGACAAGAGTTTCGGGCTGGTTCTGGTTTTCGTGCGCACCAAACACATGGCGCGGCAGCTCACCAAAACGCTGACGAAGACTCATCCTGTTGCGGAAATTCATTCGAACCGCAGCCAGAGTCAAAGGCAAACCGCGCTTGATGGGTTTCGTTCCGGTAAGTACCGGATTCTTATCGCGACGGATATTGCGGCGCGCGGCATCGATGTGAAAGACATAGAACTGGTTATCAATTACGATTTGCCGGACGAAGCGGAAAGTTATATTCACCGCATCGGACGCACGGGACGCGCAGGACGCACGGGACGCGCTATCTCCATCGCCGCGCCGGATCAGGGCAAACTCGTCTACGACATCGAGCGGCTCCTCAAACAATCCATCACGGTTGTGAAACATTCCGAGGCGGATTGTTTACAATTCGAGGGTGCGGAAAAAGCGGCTAAGAAACCGAGCCCGAAACCGAGCCCGAAACCGAGCCCGAAGCCAAAGCAGAGCAGAAAAAGAAATTACGGCTCCCATGGTGGAAAATAAAAATGGAACCAATTGTTTTAGCATCGGGGTCTTTGCAGAGGAAGGAGTATTTTAAGCTGCTCGGTTTGCCCTTCAAAATTATGTCTCCGCTTATTGAAGAAACGAACAATGACAATCTTCCCGCCCGCGATTTTGCCATGGCTATGGCGAAGAAGAAGATAGAGAAGGTGATAGAGACCCTCAGCGGAAAACTTCCCCTCTGGGTTTTTGCCGCCGACACGATCATCTCGTTTAACAACAGGGTTTTTGGCAAGAGCCTTTCGCGGGAAGAGGCAGGGGCGACGCTTAAAATGCTTTCGGGAAATGAACACGAGGTAATCACCGCCTGCGCCCTCCTGAACGGGCGGACGAACACGATTGATTGTAAGCCGGTTTCGACGCAGGTTACCTTTAGCGCGTTGGCTGTCGGCGATGTGGAATGGTATCTTGATAGTGGTGAATGGCAGGGAGTAGCCGGCGCATACCGGATTCAGGGGCTCGGCGGCTGCCTCATTTCGAAAATCGTGGGCTCCTACAGCAATGTCGTGGGGCTGCCCATCCATGAATTTTACGAGATGCTTAAAGCAAACGGGTATCTTTACCGTTGAGTGTGGATTTTTTTCTGCATGACGAGCCGCTTTCCGCCCATACGACTTTTAAGATAGGCGGACCCGCCGACTTGTACGCAAAACCTGAAGGCGAAAAATTCCCCGAAAGAGCGGCGCAGATTCTCTCTCACGCGCGGAACGAAAATATCCCTCTATTCATTTTAGGCGCCGGTTCCAATGTTTTGGCGGCGGATGCGGGCTTTCGGGGGATCATCCTCGATGTATCCGGCTGGAGAGGCTGTGCAATCGAGGCGGCGGCGGGCGGCAGCGTTCTCCTCCGCGTCAATGCCGGCACGAGGGCAGATGAAGCCGCCGATTTTGCGCTCGAAAATTCCCTCTCCGGCTTGGAATTCCTTGCCGGTCTCCCCGGCACCATAGGAGGCGCGGTCTGGATGAATGCCCGCTGCTATGAAAAATCAATTTCGGATATACTTGCCGGCGTCGAAATCCTCGATGAATCGCTCAAGCGGGTAGCCGTGCCCTATAAGCATGAGGATTATGCTTACAAAAAAAGCCCCTTCCAAACGCGCAATATTCTGATAGTCTCAGCCTGTTTGCATGCGCAAATGGGCAGGGAAGCAAAAAATGCTATCCGGCTGAAAATGGAAACATACCGGAAAGATCGAGATGCAAAAAAACACTTTTCTTATCCTTCGGCAGGGTCGGTGTTCAAGAACGACCATCGCTGGGGGAAGCCGGCGGGGAAGATCATCGAGGAGCTTGGCTTGCGGGGGACGCAAATCGGCGGGGCGCGGCTTGCCGACTGGCACGGCAACTTCATCATCAATACAGGGAACGCCAGCGCCCGCGATGTAAGCGCGCTTATCGCACTTGTTCAGGAAAAGGCGCGGCAGACGCTCGGCATAGAGCTTGAGCCGGAGATTGTGTTCCTTGCGCCTTAAGCGGTGTGCCTAAGGCACTTTCTACCTTTGCCTTCAGTATGAAAAGGGCGTCTTCCACTTGGGGTCTGATACCCCGCCCCTGGGTGTACTTCAAAATTCGTGGTAAATCAGGTAGGCGCAAGGAGGGGGGAAGTCTCCCCCTCCGCGCCGCAAAATGGCGGCGCTCCCCCCTCTGCGGGGCGCCGCCCCGCAACGCCCCGCTGGGGGGGGCGAGGTGCCCCCCCAGACCCCCCGTTAGCAATATAGGTATCACTTTAGAATTTACCACGAAAAACAAACAATCCCCCCCCGCCCCTCTGCGGGGGGGGATTTTTTATTGCGCTTCAGGCGCTTTCTGCCCTCG
>JAITNZ010000141.1 GCA_031290205.1 Spirochaetaceae bacterium | reverse complement strand
CTGCAAACCATTGCGGGTAAACAAATCCTCTTCCCCCTTACTGCCCAACAAAAAGCAATTCTTAAAGCATTTTCCATCAATGAGCCTTCGTTGTCATAATATTTGCTGGGATTTTAGGGGACTTGACTATTACCATCTTGTCGGGACATGCAAGAATGCTTTTCCCGCGTCCGCTACGAAGCGCCTACCCTCACCGCGATTCCGCAGCCTGCTCCAAGGCGTCCGCCACCGCTTCCCGAAACTGGTTATGCGAATTGGTTGCCCCGCTTATCGCGTCAACGGCTTCCAGTTTCTGGGTAGCAACGTACTGTTGCGCGTAGACATCCATTGCGCGAACCGCAAGCTGCGCCTTGTCATAATACGCCTGATTGGAAATCTCGCCGTTCACCTTGCCGTAGTCCGCGCCCTTTATCGTCCCGTCCTTCTGCCAGGTAACGAAGCGGCAGTCCGCGATGTTCCCCTCCGCAATGGTAAGCTGAACTTCCCCGTATGCGCCGGTATCATCCGCCTCGCTCCGTCCTGAGTAGACTCCGTCATTCAGCACCGGTTTGCCGCATCCCGCCAAAAGCAGAATAAGTAGCGCCATCACAGCGCCACAGACGCTTGCAGCCTTGCCTTTGGTAAGAAAACGGCGTTTCATCTTCATCTTCCTATTCATTTTCATCTCTCCTATTATTCTGAAATTTTTTCTCAATTTTCATTGATGCTCCTATAAAAAGTCAATCGGTTTGCACCCCGCTCTCATACTAAACGGAAGGTTACAAGCGTCATTGACGCTTACACTTGCTGTTATCAAGCACTTTTGCGATCCTGCCGTGTTCCAGCACCACCGTCCGCTGGGCGTCTTCGGCTACTTCCGGGTCGTGCGTTACCACGATAATGGTGCTGCCCTCCGCATGCAGTTGCCTAAAAATGTCGATCACGATACCCTCGTTGGCTTCATCCAGATTGCCCGTCGGCTCGTCTGCCAGAATAAGCTGAGGGTAATTTATCAGCGCACGGGCGATGCACACCCGTTGTTGCTCCCCGCCGGAAAGCTGCCCCGGCAGATGCTTCGCCCGCTCGGCAAGACCTACCCGTTCGAGGGCGCCCATCGCCTCTTTTTCGTCAGGCATGCTGTGGTAATACTGGGCGACCATAACATTCTCGAGGGCGGAGAGGTAATTCACCAGATGAAACTGCTGAAAGATGAGCCCGATCTTATCGCGGCGGATGGTGGTGAGGTTCTTCGCGCTCTCCGTCGAAATGTTGACGCCGTCCAGAATCACCTGCCCGCTGGAGGGCTTATCCATACAGCCGATGATGTTCATCATCGTCGTCTTCCCCGAACCGGAAGGTCCCATGATTGCCAGCCATTCCCCCTGCTTTACCGACAGGTCGATATGCTGCAAGGCATTAAGGCTGCCATACACCTTCGAAATATTTTTCATCTCTAACAAATCCATAGCTTACTCCTAAAAAAATCAATCGTTTATTGCCCACCGTTCTCTTACTCAACGGAAAGCTGAAAGCGGCTGTGCCGCTTTCGTGGTTTTGGTATGGGAACAACTTTTTCCAATTCGTTCACCACCGTTGATAATAATTCATGGTCATCAACATCGATAATATAATGTTCCTTTGCCCCATTGTAGGGACGTCCTTTTTCAGCGTTTTCCAAAAAAGTTTTGACGCAATCAAGCTGTTTGATGAAAGCGGTATTATCGCACACCAACACCACCGGCTTGTCATTGACATACACCATATAGTCCCCAAACATTTTCTTAAACCGAATATTTCCGGTAGTCTTTATTTGGTCAACCACAAACTCGACAAAACTCACATCACTCGCCATAGGGTCTCCTTATATGACCACGGGAACTTTTACCCGACAAAAGGCAAGTATTGTTTGCGCCCGTTTGATTGCCGCTTGTGTCTTGGTCTCATCAATCATCATTTCTTTCGGGTACCTTGTTACAACACCGTATGGATTTACTTTGGCGCACGCCTCAGAAATTGCGCTGAACGCCACATCTTGCACAACACACATCTCGCATAGTGCGTCAAGATTATGCGTTTTTGGCGGCTCAATATCACAATAGGCAAGAAAACCCTTTAACGCTTTTTCCGCCGCTTGCTGGCAATGATAACAGGCAATATCCAGTTGCTTTGGATAAAAATCTTCAAAACACCGTGTTGCCACCGTTAAATCATTGGCGGCAATGCCAAACCATTGATTAAGCAATCCCTGTAATGTCATATAGTAAAACCCCCTCCCGTACAATTTTTCGCTCCATTGTGGGCAGCAAACTCATATCATCAAATGTGCTTTTATGCTCTGCAAGAATATCAACCGGAGTTTTGTGTTTTATCAGCCTGAGGCTCCAATAAATGTTTTCCATAACATCGATGGGTTGTTCCGCATTGTCTTGCAATACCACATAGAAATCATAATCGCTGTCTTCCTGCGGCGTCCCATAGGCGTAGGAGCCAAACAGGTAAATCCGCTCACAGTCAACGGTTTTGAGGATAATGTCTTTTACAGCGGCTATCTCAGTATTTGCCATCACGCCAAGCCGCTGTTTTTCATGGTCGGTCATTGTTGTTTCCCCTACTTCCAACTATTGTAAAATTCTTTCAGCTCGGTTTTTACCGTTTCCGGTAAATCTTTTTTTCTCACCCCCTGTATCGCGCCTTCAATGCCGCACAGACGGTGCAGGCAAGCCGACGGGTCAATGGCACGGATTTTGAGCCATGCGTTGCGGCTGCCTTCTTTTTGCAGGCAAGCGAATGTGGTAATGCCCACCTCGTTAAGCAGCCGTTCAGTATCGGCACCGATATTCGGCAATTGCGATAATGCACCCATGCTATTTCCCATGCCTATCCGCTTACTCCGCCGCCTGCGCGGCGGCCTCGCAACCAGCCATGCGGGCGGCACACTCTTCGGACTCCTGCTTTTCGGCAGCCTCAGAGCGTGCCAGACGGACGGCGAATTCTTCCTCGGTCTCGTAGTGCCAGCCCTGCGCTTCCCAGTAGGGGCGCATCTCGTCCAGATGCTTGCTGTAGCCTTCCCAGCCGCCGTATCGTTCCAACAACTTTTCTCGTGTCCGCCGCACTTCCGCGACGATGGGGTCGTAATAACTCATTGCATGATCTCCTTCAGTGATATACTGGGCACAAGGACGTCCGGTGTCGCCAAGAGGGGCGTCCAGAGCCCGTGTTCTCTATTATAGTCATGTATCTTCACCTGCGCCATTACTCCCAGATGAGCGCAGTTCCAAGTCAAGAGATAGTTGATATGTCGAAGTACGCACACTGCCAGATGGTTGCAATCCAACTTTGCCCTGTCGGGGATGCCCAGCTGCTTCTGGTAGATTGCCGCCAGCTCATCTGTTTCGGCAGTCTTTGGCAGTGTCGTAATGCCCTCAACAAGATCGAGCCGCTTCCGCGCCGCCTCCGGGTCGCCGTTCCGTATCTCGTCCAGCACATATTGACTGGTAAACAGGTCATACTTGTGCCGTTCGTTCCCCCAGAACTTCCTGGTCTGCATCTGCTTGCCAAGGGTGATCACGTCCTTGTTGTCCCAGCCCGTGATGTAGCTCGGAATGGTCGATTCAACATAAAGACTCTTCCGCACTTCAGTCATAGTTTACCTCATTCCCCTCGCAGCACGACTGCCGGATCCACGCCGGTGGCGCTGCGGACGGGGATGATGCAGGCGATGCCGGTGATGAGAATCGACGCCAGAACGGTTACCGGGACGAGCAGGGGGTTGAAGCTCACGGCGCGCTTGAACACGTTGAGCCCCACGCCCTGGGCAAAGAGAAAGCCGAGCAGCGCGCCTAAGAGCCCCCCGAAACCGCCGAGGAAGATGCCCTCACCTAAGAATTCTGCGACGAGGCTCCCGTTGGGAGCGCCGAGCGCTTTCCGCAACCCGATTTCCTTCCGCCGCTCCGTGACTACCGCCATCATCGTCGTAGCGACACAAATCATGATGAGGAGCACGATGATGACCGTTACAAGGTAGACGAGCGCTTGCAGTTTGGTGAGCACCGCCCCCTCCGATTCGGTAAGCCGGCGCACGAGTTGCGCCTCCACGCCCGGCACCTCGACATTGATGCGGCTGACGATGCTTTCCATGGTTTCGCGGGAGGCGGAGATGCTGCACTCCACCAAGTCCACGGCGCCGCCGCCACCAGTCATAGCGGCAAAGTCTTCGAGCGACATGAAGACGAAAGCCTCTTCAGTGCCGCCGGTTTGCACGATGCCCGCCACGCGGAAATCCCGCCCTTCAAGGATGCCGCCCGAGCCGGTAATCGTAAAATCGCTACCCGGGCTCAGCCGGATGCGGGCGGCTACTTCCTGCCCGATGAGCACCTCGCCGGGGGCTTGGGGCCAGCGCCCCTCGACAAACCAGTAGGGGCTCGTCTTGCGCGCCTCGGGCAATTCGGTGCCCGCCGCCATGAAAGGCTGCTCGTTAATCTTGATAAGCTGATACCGATAAGGAGCAATGCCGGCAATGCTGTCGGCGGGGAGAAACCGAGCCGCCTGCGCCACCCGCTCCAGCGGGATGGTCTGCTCCATCCCCTGAGGGATGAGGATAAGGTTTGCCCCATAGGAGCGGAATTCCTTGCCCATCTGCGCGGGAATATCGTAGTAAATCGTGATGAGCCCCGAGAGGATGGTCGCCCCGACGGCGATAGCCAGCAGGGCAACGAGCATCCGTGAACGGCGGCGGAGAAGCGCGCTCAGGGTCATTTTCAGGTAAAATTGCTGTCTGTTCATACGATCAATATCTCGGATTTCATGTTAGCAAATCCTAACAAGAACGTCAATACCTCCAGCACCTCCCGCGCCTCCCGCACTTGTGCTGCCCCCACGATTTTAATCGCGGGGACTGGCGGGGCGGGGAAGGCTTGCCGAAAAACAGACGCCCTCGCCTACGGCGGCATTTATTGCGTAGTTTGTCCTCCATCCCAAGCAGTAGCTTGGGATTTTATTTCTGCGTAGTTTATTTCGGAAAATTTTTTCGGCAACCCTCCCCCGCCCCGCCCGCTACGTCAGCAAATTCCCCCACAGCACAAGTGCGTGAGGGCTTCCCGACCAATTGGGTGGGTGTTACGTTTACCGCCGGACAGTAAAGCCCTAAC